>JAFAUQ010000160.1 GCA_019243195.1 Hyphomicrobiales bacterium | reverse complement strand
ACGTATCAGAGATCGATCAACCGTCGCAGCTACGCCCGCTCCCAGACCCAATGCACCGGCTACGACGTGCTCACACGCCGTTCCGTGCGTGAAAAAATAACCACGTCCGCCTCTTGACTTAACGGACATCAGAGGATGACGGTTGTGTTTGCTGCTCTCCTCGTAACCGCCATTTTGGCTTTACATCACAAAGCGGACATTGCCGGGTGCGCCCGGCGTGGCTGTTTTGTGCCAAAAGCGCCATATAATGCTACGCCCGGCAGCGCGGGCTGATTGTATAATTCCAGGTCGGACAGATATCGTGTGATGAAAGGCAGAGTTCCTTCATCTGGCGCTTACTAACGTGTCGCCCTTTTCGATAAATTTCCTGGTCAAGTCGTGCCTCTACCTTGAGCCCGGCAACCGTCCTCGTACCCCTGATGTACGCCAGCATTGTATTCAAGTCGCGCAACGGCTTTCCGGCCCAATTAATGCTGATGTGGCTAAATAGACGATATTCCACTGGATTCCATTTGGAGCACCCTGGCGGATAATGGCTAATCGTTACCGTGAGGCCGAACGCGTCGCAGATTTTGTCTTGCAAATCCTTTTTCCAGCTGCGCAGATTGTATCCGTTACCGCCCCCGCCATCTGCAAGGATTAGCATTCTGTCGCTCTGGTCATATGCGGATTTACCGTAGTGTTCCCACCAATTTACTAAGCAATTGACTGCAAACTCGGCCGTATTATGCGAGATTCCCACAGTGACGTATCCCAGATTTCGGCCCACATCATAAATACCGAATGGAACTGCGACACATTGCCTTTGGCCGGCAAAATAAGAGTCGACCTCAATTGCCTCCTTGCTCCAACTTTTTCCATCCCGCTTGTAGTTGCCAATTAACTCCTTCTTTTTCGTGTCAATGCTGATGATTGGGAGGAGTTGCTCGAGAAACTGTGTTTTTAGTGTCGCAATATATCTGAACTGCGCGTCACGATCAGGGGACGGCGCGGCGAAACGTGCTTTCTTATTGAAATGTAATGAGTATCCCATTTGGCGCAGCAAACGCGCGACTGTATGCGTGCAGGCTTGATGCCCCTGCTCTTTGAGTTCCGTGCTTAAATGACGTAGGCTCCTGCGTGCCCATCGTCTACTTGTCATCGGGTCTCCGGCAGTTTCATCCGATAGTATTTTCTCAAGAGCGGGCTGCAACATGGGATCCTTGATTTCTGAGAGCTTCCGCCCGGCATTGCGGCAGAGTTCATTTTGAGCGAGAGTTCCTGCCAATTCTATTTTTGTCTTTTGTAGGTCGCTAATTCGTTTAGATATAGTCGACGATGAAATACCAGTGACACGCTGCATTAATGCCGGACCGCTGGCTCCGATTACACCAGCTTCTGCTGCTGCCCAAAAAACTTGCTGTCGTTTATCCAGGTAGGGCCTGATGAGATGCCAACGCTTGAGGACTCGAGGTGGGTTTGTCAAAAAAGAACGATCTGTAAGACCGTTCAATCCTTCCGCTATGAAACGATTAACCCATTTCCTAACTGTGGTACGTGTCGTGCCAAATTTACGAGCGATTTCGACCTCATCCATTCGTTGATCAAGAATGGCTCTGACCATTTTTTCACGAAGTTTAAGCGTTAGCGGTCGATTTTTTCGCCTGTTCACTTTGCCCTCCACGGCGGGGCCGTAATTGATGCGGCAAGAGAGCGGCCGAGGAAAACGCACCATCGCCGAAAATCAGCGGGCTTTGGAGAGCCGTGCTCCTGGCGAACCGAAGGAAGCCGGCTTGGGGCGACAATCGCTATGCCTGAAAACGGGTCATTTCCGGTCAATTTCGCGTTGCATTGCGATATCAGGTCATCTCCCAGAAGAGGACATCGGGGCCGCCGGCATTTATCAGTGCACGCCCTAATCAGCCAGAAAACGATACGGCGACTCAGGGACGACCTAACGCCCCGGCGCCGGACCCGGCCCGGCGCCGCCATAGGCCCAGGGCGGAAAGGATGACGGTTATTCTTGCTGCCCAGCCCGCGTGGGCACGCGCGCCCATCGGCGCGCTTAGCCCACCCTACGACGCGCGATGGTTATCACCGGCTATCCAAATAAGACACCGCTTCGAACTTCTCCGGATCCGCCGATTGCAGCGCGAAGCTCCGCGTGAGCGGCGGTCGTTCGAGCGAGACCATGAACTGCTTCGCCGGCAGCTCGTCGTGTTTGTAGATGTCGTTGCGGAAATGCACGGTGCCGTCGCGCATCGCCCAGCCGGTCAGATAAATCCAGGCGATCGGGACCGCGTGCGTGAGCCGGATGTCGGTGCGCGCGCCGCCGGCGATGCCCGCGTCGATTTCCTTGCGGCCCCAGCCCGGGTTGTCCTGCAGCAGCCAGGCGGCGAGCGCCCGCACGTCGCCGATGCGCGCGCAGCCGGAGGAATGGAAGCGGTAGTCGCCGCCGAACAGCTCGCGGTGCGGCGTGTCGTGCATGAACACCGAATGCGGGTTCGGCATGTCGATGCGCAAATAGCCGAGCGAGTTCCACGCACCGGGATCCTGGCGCACCGTGTAGGCCGGCACCGTGCCCGCCTTCCAGTCGATCGAGGCCGGGTCGATCTCGCCACCCGCGGCATCGAGCAGCTTCATGTGCATGCGCGCCAGATACGTCGGGTCCTTCGCCATATGCGGCACGACGTCTTTCTTCGCGATCGACAGCGGCACCGTCCAGGTCGGATTGAGGTTGACGGTGGTGATATGCGTCGTGAGCGTCGGCGACGGCCGGTCCGGCTTGCCGACCACCGCGACGTAGCGGTGCTCGACCTTGCCGCCGGCAACCGCCTCGGCCACGGCCGCCGGGATATTCACCACCACGTAGCGCTGGCCGAAGCTGAACGTCTGTGCCGCCAGCCGCTCGTACGACGCCGTGAGCTGGCGCACGCGCTTGTCGACCGGCACGTTGAGCGCGGCAAGCGTCTGCGCTCCCACGGTGCCGGCCGGCGTGAGGCCGTGCCGCAGCTGAAACCGCTTCACCCCGGCGACAACCGCTTCGTCATAACTCTCGCCCGTGGCTGCGGCCGCCGGCACGTCGCCGGTGATCGCGAGACGCTGGCGCAGCACCACGATGTCGGGACTGCTGGTGCCGGGCGCTAGCTTGCCGAGACTCGCGGGAACGCTCGGCCATCCGCCGCGCGCTTCGATCTCGATGTAGAGCTTGAGAGCGGCGGCGAGCCGATCGATCGTGCCTTCGTCATAGGTCGGCTCGGGCGAATCCCACACCACCGCGAGCTTGGGCGTGAGCACGGCCGACGTGCTGGTGGTGCCGGGTCGCGCCAACGCCGGGCGCGCGGGCGCCGACTGCGCTGACGGCGCCGGCGGCGACGATTTGCGAAACCCGTCGCTCGGCATGATCGGGGGCCCGCCGAACTGGGCGGAGGCCGTGGGCATCGATGTGAGGATTGCGGCGGCAGTCAATAGAAAAGCGTAGAGACGCGGCATCGTCCCGCTCGTCCGTTGCTCCACCCGAAATACCTCTCGCCGCTTCGCGTGGCGAAAACGTGGCGGCCGCGTTATCGTCCCGGCCGGCACAGCGAAAGCTCGTGTGCATCGACAACGCGTGTGCGGGGCGGCCATGACCTCCGCGGACGATGAGGCCAAGCGCAGCGAAATCCTGCAGTTGGAGCAGGATCTCGCGAATCTTCACCGCCGTTACGCCGCACTGAGCCAGTCCGTGCGAATCCTGCAGATCGGTTTTCGGGCGCTCGGGCTCAGCGCGATCGCGCTTGTCGTCTTGGCGATCATCCTCGGCAACATCGGTCTCGCGGTGGCGATGATCCTGTTCGTGCTTGCCCTGTTAGTCATGACCGGCCCCAAGATGTTGTTGGGCACTCCAGAACCCGGATGGATCGACGTGGTGAGCTGGAGGCCGTTCGGAATATTCGGACCTGCCGTCAAGCGGAGCGAGGCAATGGCGATCGAAGACATGATCGCCGAACGCACGCGACGCCTTGAAGCACTTCGGGCGGGCAAATAAATCAGACACTTAGCATGCTTGACGAATATCGAGACGGGTGCCAGCTACAGTAAGCGTGGGCTAATGACCGGTTCGCCAATGCGACGCGTAACATCGGTGTCAGAAAAACGCGCGAGCGGCGACCGGAAACCAACGTCACGCAAAGGCGCCTTTCGCGCAAGAATTTCAATTGGCATAGTATTCTAGTAGAAACTCAGCATCGGCAACGACGGTTTGCCACCATGCCACCCGAAGCCAGCTCGGACCAAGGATACAAAAACCCCGACAACGATCTGCGCGGTCTTACTGATCTTACTTCCCGTTCGATCGCATACGAGTGGCACGGAAAGCTGCCGCCGCATTGACGATCCTGGGTCATTGACAGAGAGAAGGCTGACGAACTGGAGCGAGACGCACGCATCGATACCATGAGGACGGAACCACGGCTTATATCTCGCCACGTGCCGCAGCGGATGCGTTCGTATCTTACTGAGTGATGGAGAAGGTAACGCCTTGCTCTTGCAATTTGGTCAAATAGCGCAGCGGGCTCGTTTTCGCTTTATGGCGTACCTCCCGCCAGCTCTCGACAGCACGGAAGATCACCGCTATTGCGAAGCCCGCGCCTGCGCAAGTCAGCGTTTGTCCTGTGATACCACCGATAAAGCCGCCCATCCCAGCTTCTGGCTTCAGCGCAGCCTCAGCAAGCTTTTCGGCGATTTTCTTTAATTCAGAGCCAAGGCCTTTGCCGAAGAAGCGGTTCGAGGCAGCCCCGAAGTTGGGCTGCTCCTTCTTCCACGCTTCGAACATGTCGTTCAAAGTGCCCCTGAGCCGCTCTTCAAGAGCCTCTTCATCGTGGATGGCTTGAGGCAATGTCTTAGCTAGCTCATCAAGTTTGGTGCGAAAATCAGCGAGCGCCGCGCGTTCGTCCTTCAGCGCAACGATATTTTCGCCGCTAAGCATATCGACGTTGCAACGTCGATATACCAAAAACTCCGCCAGCTGATGGCTTGAGGTTGTCCCGCCCGGCTTAGCACCATCCAGACACGCCGTAAGAATCTGTTCTCGAGGCTTACCGAGCAACTGGCCGTGGAGCCGAGGGAACTCTGTGACTACTTGCAGGCCCTCGTTCTCAGCGCATGCCATCGCGAGGGTTGCCATAACCGCCTCGCCAAGTCGGGGATGCATTTCGAGGTAGTCAGGCCCATCCGAAAGATCACTCTGCGGTTCCCATGCGAGTTTTTCGTCGCTTAAGAAACGCGATAGGTCGTCATATAATTTGTACCGGTGAATCTGGAACGTAGCACGCCCTGACTCGCTCCGTTCCCAAGTGGTCAGCTTCCTACCGATGAGGCTAGCAGTGGCGCGCTTCGCGGCCTGCTTCCCGTAGCGCGACCGAAATCCTTTTCGGTCTTGATCTAGCCGACTCCGAAGCTCGGTAATCAGGTCTGCCTGAGCGCTAAGGACATGTGGACTCCGTAGCTTGGCAGGTCGTAACAGCGGGTAGCGTCCCTCGCCAAGTTGCGTAAATGCTGAGATCTGGGGGTCTTCGGCAGGCGCTCTAATATTTGGCGTCATTCTTGCGACGTGCGGAAAGATAAGTAGCGTACGCTTCAGCCAATCGACGCTCCGCACTCGAATGTATGGGTAGTTCAGGGCGTCGACTGCAACAGCCATAGTTCGCTCCCTCACTAAAACAGCGCTTGCATTATACAAGTAAAGATTGCGGCGTGGAAGCCGCCACCGGCGCGCGTAAGCCGGTTTGATTCCGATCGGACGCTCCGGCCGGTTGCCAAAGCGTCGCGTGGATTCCGACGAGATTTTCAATTACATACATGTTCGCAGTTTGCTCTGACCAGCGCGCCAGATCTTTTACGCACCCCGCCAAGCCATGGCCTGTTCCCGTGGAGACGGATGTGTTCCCGGCCCGACGCTGTGCTATCGTGCCTACCTAGGCGCTAGTCTTCGGCAATTCACGACGCTGGTCCTGCAAAGTCCTCTAAAGGCCCACTTGAAATGTCGCAAAAAACGCCAAACATGTCATCCAACACAGTCCTATGACGCCCCTGTAAGTCCTTTGATATCTTAGTAAAATTCATTTCAGTCACCCGCTTCGGGCGGCAAGATTCTTTGGGCGTTAAGTAACCGGCGACGCAGGGCCTCTCCCGGTACATCACTCCGGAAAGGTCTCACGACGTCCCGCCGAGCCCCCCGCGAGTGCTATATATCCACTGTCGCAAGATGGGTTGCTGCCATGAACGTTGCCGTCACCACAGCTGCCGAAGGATTCCCCCGCAGAGCCTTCACCGTGGCGGACATCGGTCGAATGATCGAGGCGGGTGTCATCCACGAGGACGAGAAATTCGAGCTGGTCGGCGGCGATATCGTGATGGTAGCGGCCGAAGGTCTTGCGCATGAGCGGATCAAGTCGGCGCTCACCGTCGCGATTTCTCGCGCGCTTCCCGACCATTTGACGATCGGTGTCGAGGCGACCCTGCGACTGAGCGACACGCTCATGCTTGAACCGGATCTGGCGGTTTTTCCCAAAGCGCTGTTCCGGAAATCCACGCGGTTCGTCCATCTCGATCGCGGTGACGCGCAGTTGATTATCGAGGTGGCGGCGTCGAGCCTCGCCTACGATAAGGATCTCAAGGCGCGGCTCTATGCGCGCCACGATGTGAGAGAATTCTGGGTGATCGACGCAAACAGTCGCTCGACCTGGATGCATACCGGGCCGAACGGAGACGGATGGTCATCGATCGAGAAACGCGGCCCGGATGACGTACTTACCCCGCCTGCGCTTCCCGGATTTTCGCTCCGTCTAGGCGCGATCGACTGAGCGGTGCCTAACAATTCCGATTTTGTCTGCGCTCAGTTGATCCGCTCGCCGGTGATCTGCCAGGGCCCCGGGTTGAGCACCAGGCGCGCCGCAAAGTCGACAATAATACTCACTGTCGCTGCTTAGGACCGGTGCCCTTTTCGGGGATGGAGTCGGGTTTCGGCCAGCAATAGCAACGATCTTCCCCTACATCGAGGGGACCGCATCATCGCGCTCAGGGGTCGCTCCCATGACCGACATCATCCTGCACCACTACGACATCTCTCCCTATTCGGAGAAAGTCCGGCTCGGCCTTGGGCTCAAAGGCCTCGCCTGGGGATCGGTAGAGGTTCCCGTCATCATGCCGAAACCGAATCTGACGGCGCTGACGGGAGGCTATCGCAAGGCGCCCGTTCTGCAGATTGGCGCGGACATCTATTGCGACAGCCAGCTGATCATGCGCGAACTCGAGCGCCGGTACCCCACGCCGAGCTTTTATCCTGCCGGCCGCGGCGCAGCCGACGCGCTTGCCTGGTGGGCCGAGAAGACAACCTTCAGCCCGGCTGTCAGCATCGCGTTCGCGAAGAAACCCGACATGTTGCCTAAGGGGTTTGTCGAAGACCGGGCCAAGTTCTCCGGTCGAAATATCGATCCCGTCGCAATGATGGCGGCGCTGCCCAACTTCCTTGATCAGCTGCGCGCGCATTTCGATTGGCTGGATCAGATGCTCGCTGATGGGCGCTCGTTCTTGCAAGGCCCTGCCGCCGGCCTCGCCGATCTCGCCGCCTATCATCCGGTTTGGTTCTTGCGACAGAATTTCGGATCGGCGGCGGCGCCGCTCGACGGCTTTCCGAGGCTCGTGAGTTGGGCTGAGCGCATTGCGGCTATCGGCCATGGCAGCCGAAGCCAAATGAGCGCGCAACAAGCCCTCGATGTAGCAAGGGATGCCACCTCGATCGCTAGGGCGAGCGTCGATCCGCAGGATCCCAACGGCCGGAAACCTGGCCAGAGGGTTACCGTCACGCCGGACGATGCTGGACGCGACCCGGTTGTCGGTGAATTGGTCGCCTCGGACGTCCATGAGATCGTGATCCGACGCAGCGATCGTGAGATCGGCGAGGTTTGCGTGCATTTTCCCCGCGCCGGCTTTGTGGTCGCACCGGCATAAAAGCGGGAAATGAGATCGCCGCAGCATCGAAGCATCGACGTCGGCGACGCGACGTTGGAATGCACGCTTTGAAGTCGTGTTGCTCGCAAATGCGGGCGGGCATCAATCGGCTGCAGTTTGCGACCAAATAATCCCGGGAATTCCAGCACAAGGCGCTTAAACTCGGCGTCCTGCCGCTCGGTCATCCAGTAACCGCTTCCGCGGTCAAGCCATCACGCTTTAGCGTTGCGCTCTGCTCAAGCGCGCGGCCGATAGGCGATCATGTCGATTTCGACGATGCCCCCGCGCGCCAAGTGGGTGACGCCCACGGTGGTGCGCGCGGGCAGGCGATCGCCTGGGAAGTACTCGACGTAGATGCGGTTGAGCGCCGCGTAGTCCCGTTCGAACGCGGTCAGGAAGATGCGCACGCAGATCACGTGCTCGAAGCCGGCGCCGGCGCCGGCGAGCGCGCGCTTGAGATTGTCGAACACCTTGCGCGTCTGCGCTTCGATTCCAGGCGGTGGCGGGAGCGAATCGTCGTCCGGATCGGTCGCGAGCTGCCCGGTCACGAACAGAAAGCCTCCGGCCTCGACGACGTGGCTGTAAGGTCCGACCGGTTTTGGGGCGTCGGCGATCAGATGAAAAATGGGCGCAAGCATGCGTGCCTCCCTTCACATCAGCTCGTCATTGCGAGAAGCGAATGGCGAAAGTAAGCATACGGCGTTCCCGCTTCGCTTCGCGCGGAATGACGCGCAAGCGGATCATCCCCTGCGTACCATGCACCGGATCGGCGTCGGATTGTAGTCGTTGCACGGATTGTGCATCTGCGGGCAGTTGGAGAGCACGGCGAGCACGTCGCGCTCGGCGCGCAACTCGACATGGCTTCCGGGCTTCGAGAGCCCTTCGACGATCGCCATGCGGCCGTCACGCTCGACCGGCACGTACATGAAGAAGTTGACGTTGCCGACGATCTCGTTGCGGCCGAGCCCGAATTTCCCGAGGATCTCGAGGAAATTGGCGTAGCAGTTCGGCGTGTTGCGCACACCATAGCGCAGATAGTTGTTGGCCGCGCTGCAACAGCCGGCGATCGTGTCGTGCGAACCGCAGGTATCCTCGATCACCGTGAACAGCGCGTTGCCGCGATCGGAATAGAGCACGGTGCCCTGCTGCACGAATACGTTGCCCTGCACCTTGACGGTGTTCATCGCGCTGTACCGGTCGCTCGGGTCGGCGGCGTCGTAACACAGGAAATCGACCGCCTGGCGGCCGTGCAGGTCGACGATGCGTAGAATCTCACCCTGACGGATGACCCTTCCCCACGGCCGACCGGCCGGCACGACATCGTCGCAGACGATATGCGATGGGCCCGACTCCGTCATTGCCGCGCCTCGCTCGCGCGGACGTCCCGCAAGCCCGTGCGCAGCGATGAACCATAGCGCTGCAAAAATTGTCGGGCACGTTCGGTCTTCGGCACATCGAAGAATTTGTCCGGCGGCGAGACCTCGACCACGCGGCCGCGGTCGAGGAACACGATCTCATCGGCGGCGTCGCGGGCAAAGCCCATCTCGTGGGTCACGACCACCATGGTCATGCCGTCCTTCGCCAGCTCTTCCATGACGACGAGCACTTCGCCCATCAGCTCGGGATCGAGCGCGCTGGTCGCCTCGTCGAATAGCAGGACCGAGGGACGCATGGCCAGCGCCCGGGCGATGGCCACCCGTTGCTTCTGTCCGCCTGAGAGGCGCGCCGGATAGACGTCGCGCTTCTCGCGCAGGTCGATTTTCTCGAGCAGCGCCTCCGCCTCGGCGATCACCTCCTCGCGCGGGCGCCGCTGGACGAAGATCGGCGCCTCGATGAGATTGCCCAGGACGGTAAGGTGCGGCCACAGATTGAAGTGTTGGAACACCATGCCGATGCGGGCACGGATCGGCGCAAGCTCGGCTTGCGACATCGGCAGTTCGCTCTTCTGCCGAAAGCCGATCCGCTGCCCCGACAGATAGATGTGGCCGTGGTCGGGCCGCTCCAGCCAGTTGACACAGCGCAGCAGGGTCGACTTGCCGGAGCCGCTGGGTCCGAGGATGCAAACGGTCTGGCCGCGCCGCACGCTCAAGCTCACGTCGACCAACACGTCGTGGTCGCCGAATTTCTTCCAGATGCCGTCCACTTCGAGCACCGGCCGCTCCGATGCGCCGGACAGGGGCGAGGGGTGGGCGGCTGTATCGGCCGTGGCGCGTGCGGGATGCGATGGCATCATCGCCTCGCGCGGGCGCGGTGCTCGACCGCCGCAACGGCAAGCTCCACCAGCCGGCATAGGAGCCAGTACAAAGCCACCGCACTCACGAACGCGGCAAACGGCACATAATACATCGACTGGATCGCGCTCGCCTCATGGGTAAGCTCGGGCACCGCGATGATCGTGAGGAAGGCCGAGTCCTTGATGATCTGGATTATCTGATTGCCCATGACCGGCACGCAGGCGAGCACGATCGGCGGCAGGACGATGCGGCGGTAGAGCTTGAGACCGCTGAATCCGAAGGCGAGCCCGGCGTCGATATGCTCGCGCGGCAGGCTCGCCCAGGCGCCGCGCAGAATTTCCGCCATATAGGCGGCATTGTAGATGACCAGCGCGCACAGGCCGGCGGTCCAGTTGTTGAGCCGGATCCCCAGGCTGGGCAGCGCGTAATAGACGATGTAGGCGAGCAGGAGAAACGGGATGCAGCGCATGCCGTCGACGAAGCCGCGCGCCGGCGCGCGAACCGCCCGGCGGTGGCTCATCAGGGCGATCGCGATGGCGCTCGCCAGCGCAAGGGCCGCCGCGGTCGCAAGCAGGCTGAGCAAAATGGTGTTGGCGAACCCGCCCAGCAGGCGGTCCTTGTGCGCCCACACGATGGCGAACTCATGGCTCATGCGAAGCCGAACTTACGATCCAGGTGGACTTCGATCGAGCGTTGCGCGCGCACGAAGCCAAGCACGACCAGGAAGTAGAGCGCGGTCGCGGTCAGGAACGGCGGCAGCGGTTCGTAGGTCTGCGCGCCGATGCGCACCGCGGCCCGCGTGATGTCGACGATGCCGACCACGGCGATGGCTGGGCTGCTTTTGATGAGCAGCGTCATCTCGTTCACCAGTCCTGGCAGGCTGATGCGCCAGATCTGCGGGAACACGATGCGGCGGAAGGCGAGCCCGGGGGTCATCCCGACCGCCGTCGCCGCATCGAGCTGTGTGCGCGGAAAGTCGTTGAGCGCCGCGCGCCAGATTTCGCAGTTGAACGCGGCGGTGTTCATCGTGATCGACACGATCGCCGCGGGCACCGGATCGATCGGAACGCCTACGTTCGGCAGGGCAAAGAACACCAGCAGCGCGAGGGTGACGAGCGGCGTCGCCCGCAACACGCTCACGTATGCTGCGACCGCGCGCGCAAGCGCTGGCACCTCCGACCAGCGCGCGAGCGCGAGCACAAGCCCGAGCGGAACGCCGATGATGATGCCGACGAGCGACAGCGAAACCGTCACTGCCGCCCCCTGCAACAGGCTGAGATAGTCGTAGGCCGTCACCGCGCGCCCCGGCCGCGCCCGGCGCCTTGTCTAAAACACCGGGGTGAACGACGTGGGCAGGTCGTCGAATGACTTGCCGAACCATTTCTTCTGCAGCGCCGCGACCGTGCCGTCCTTGCGTTTTTCGGAGAGGAAGGCGTTGAGATAGGCCAGCAATTCAGCATTGCCCTTTTTCACCGCCCAGGCCGGATAGGACGGCCCCGAGACGGCTTGTCCCAGCGCAAACACGTTGGGCTTCTCATCGACCAACGCCTGCAGGTTGATCACCGTGTTGATCACGAAATCGGTGCGGCCGAGCGCCAGGTCCTGATAGGCTTCCGGATAGGAGGTGTACTCGACCACCTTCGCGATCTTGCCGCCGGTCTTGGCCAGCGTCGTCTCCAGCTCGGGCAGGCGCTGCAGGAGGCCGCTGCCGGCCTGTATGCCGAGGATTTTGCCGTTGAGATCCTTGATCTCCTTGATGCTGTCGTCGGTCTTGCGCTTGACGTAGAAGTGCGTCGCGTCCGCAATCGGCATCGTGAAGTCGAGGGAGAGCGAGCGTTCCTTGGTGATGAGCGCGGCAGTCAGGGCAACGTCGTACTTGCCCGTGCTCACGCCGGCGAGGAGCCCCGTCCACGGGATGATTTCCTGGCGGATCTCGAACGGCGTCGCGTTGCGCAACAGGACCAGAAGCTCGTTGTCGAAGCCGGCGGGCTTGCCATCCTGTACGAACTCGAAGGGGCGGAAGTCGTCCTCGGTCGCGACCACCATGTAGCCGCGCTTCTTGATCTCATCGAGGGACGCCGCCTTGGCGGGCCCGAAGCCGACACCGCAAGCCGCCGCCAGCGCCACGCAAATGACCGCCAATCGGCGCAAGCGTTCAAAAGACTGCAGGCTGCTTGCAGACATGGCTCACCTCATCGATTGATGTGCCCCCGATGCCCGTGAGGCTCAGTGCAGCAAGACGTATGCCAGCCGTAAGCGATTGATTCGTCGGTGGTCTTCCGGCAAGTGATAAATCCCTGCCCATCCGCCGCCCGGTTTTGCCTGTTTTTCCGGCAGCGTGTCGACGGCCGGTTCCGCTAGTGTGGCGGCGGCGGCGATCGGCGGCACGATGGGAGATGATCCGACAATGAACCTCAAGCAACTGTTGATCGATCGCTTCGGCGTCGACCTTAACCTGGCCTACGCGGAGGCGGTGCCGCCGCTGCTGGCGCAGATCCTGCAGCGCCGCACCCACCGCAATTATGTCGGCCGGCCGGTTCCTGACGAGCTGATCGACCTTTTGATCGCGGCCGCGTTTTCGGCGTCGGCAAAATCTGATTTCCAGCAAGCGACCGTCATCAAGTTGAAGGACGCGAGCAAGCGCCAAGCGATCGCGGCGCATTTTCCGGCGATGCCGTGGATCGGAACCTCGCCGGCATTCCTGGTCTTTTGCGGTGACGCGCGGCGGCTCGAGCGCCTCGGCACGCTGCGCAATCATCCCCAGCGCAATGGCGACCTCGAGGCCTTTCTCAACGCCTCCGTCGACGCGGCGCTCGCGATGCAGACGTTCATCTTGGCAGCGGAAAACGTCGGGCTCGGGTGCTGCCCGATCAGCGTCATCCGCAACCAGATGGCTACGGTAACGCGCGAACTCGCGCTGCCCGACGGCGTGTTCCCGGTCGCCGGCTTGTGCGTGGGCTATCCGGCCGGCGCCGGCCATATCAGCATGCGGCTGCCGCCATCCGTGACGGTTCACACCGACCGCTATGACGACACGAACCTGGTGAGCGAGATCGAGAGCTACGACCGGCGCCGGGCGGCCCGCCACGCCACGCCACGCGAGCAGCAACGCAACCCGAAGAAGTTCGGCTATGCGGATTTCTACGGCTGGTCCGAGGACAAGACGCGCCAGGCGGCCGAACCGGAAGGCGCTTCATTTGCTGCCTACATTCGCGGACACGGGTTCTCGTTCGATGGCGCGTGATCATCCAACCGCCGACCTGAATTTCGTGTTTCAAATTCGCGAACAAACCCGGGAGCACAGGGCCGCACCGGGGTAAGCATAGCCGCCCTCCGTCGCTTTCGAAGCGGAACAGACAGTGAGCCGAATTTATGAGGACACGGCCTGGCTGCGTTGACTTGGGTTCCGCGCGATCGTTAGCATACGAATGAATTTTCCAGGGGACTAAAGCCGGTGAAACCCGCAGCTTTCGCCTATCACGCGCCGAAGAGCGTCGAGGAGGCGGTCGCGATGCTCGGCGAGTACGCGGCGGAAGACGGACGCATTCTCGCCGGCGGGCAGAGCCTCGTGCCGACCATGGCGTTCCGGCTCGCCAAGCCCGCGCATCTGATCGACATCAACGGGATCGCGGCGCTCGAAAAGCTCAACGTCGAGAATGGCAGCCTCTCGATCGGCGCCTGCGTGCGTCACGCCGCTTTTCATCGTCCCGCCTTGGCCGGTCCGCTCGGGGCGCTGCTCACAACCGTCGTCCACCACATCGCGCACTACCCGATCCGCCTGCGCGGCACGTTTTGCGGCAGCCTTGCGCATGCCGATCCCGCGTCGGAATGGTGCCTGGTCGCGGCGACGGTCGGCGCCGACATCACGGCGATCAGCACGCGCGGCACGCGCACGATTGCGGCGGCGGATTTCTTCGCCGGCATTATGACCACGGCGTTGGCCGAGGACGAGTTGCTCGCGCGCGTGAACCTGCCGGTGCTCTCCCGCGATACGCGCTTCGGCTTCTGTGAGTTCAGCCGCCGCGCCGGCGACTACGCCATTGCCATGACGCTCGCCACCTTGCGCCTCGAGGGCGGCGCGATCGTCGATCCGCGGGTCGGCGTCGGCGGAGCGGAGGCCTTCCCGCGGCGCATTCCCGAAGCCGAAGCCGCGCTCGCCGGGCGCGCGCCGAATGAAGCCGTGCTCCGGGCCGCCGCCGACGCCGCGGCCCACGCGATCGATCCGCTCGAAGACATTCAGGCCGACGCGGCGTATCGGCGCGACCTCGTGCGCGCCATGACGCGGCGCGCGCTCGCGCGGGCGTGCGCATGAGCGTTGCGGGTCCAACCGGTTGGGTCGGCCGCTCGATCCGGCGGCTGGAAGATCCGGCGCTGATCGCCGGCCGCGGCCGTTTCACCGCCGATCTGCCGGCGGCGCATCGCGTGCGTTTCGTGCGCAGCCAGCACGCCGCGGGCCGCATTGCAAACATTGCAACGCCCCCCGGCGTCCTGGTGATCACCGCGGCGGATCTCAAAGACGTCAAGCCGATCCGGCCGATGCTGCACAAGTTCGACTACGTGCCGATCGGCCAGCCGGTGCTGGCAACGGATCGCGTGCGTTTCGTCGGCGAAGCCATTGCCGCCGTGGTGGCGGCGGACGAAGCGGCGGCGGAGGATGCCGCCGACGCGGTCGAAGTGGAGATCGCGCCGGCCGATGCGGTGATCGACGCGCAGGCCGCGCTCGCCGACGGCGCGCCACGGGTGCACGACGAAGTCGCCGGCAACGTCATTGTGAAAGGGCTGATCGAGACGCCGGAGTTCGCTGCGGCGCGCGCCGGCGCCGATCGGTTGGTGCGTGTCGCGCTGCGCTCGGGCCGGCAGAACGCGACGCCGCTCGAAACCCGCGGCGGCCACGCGGCGTACGACCCAACGTCGGGCCGCGTCACGCTCACCTGCGCGACGCAGACGCCGCATCTCACCCGCACCGCCATCGCCGACCTCCTCGGCCTGCCGGAAGCGCAGCTGCGCGTGATCGCGCCGGACGTCGGCGGCGGCTTCGGTCAGAAGATGTCGCTCCCGCCGGAATACGTTTTGCTGGTCTGGCTGGCGCGCAAACTGCAAAGCTCGGTCGCCTGGAGCGAGGACCGGCGCGAAAATTTGATCGCCGCGTTCCATAGCCGCGATCAACACATCACGCTCGAAGGCGGGTTCGACCGCGACGGCAAGCTCGTTTCGCTCTCCGCCGATGTGACCGCCAACATCGGCGCCTATTCCTGTTTTCCCACGACCTGCGCGGTCGAGCCGCTCATGGCCATGGCCGAACTGCCGGGCCCCTACGACGTGCGCGGCTATCGCTGCAGCGCGCGCGGCGTGCTCACGCACACCTGCCCGATGGCGCCCTATCGCGGCGTGTCGCGGCCGGTGATCACCTGTGCGATCGAACGGCTGATGGATCGCGCTGCCGCGTCATTTGGCATGGAACCGAGCGAATTGCGCCGGCGCAATTTGATCGACCGCTTTCCCTACGTCTCGGCGACCGGGCTCACGTTCGATGAGGCGAGTTACATCGAGACGATGGAGCTTGCGGTCAAACATATCGATCTTGCGCAATTTCGCGCGCGCCAGAAACAAGCGCGCAACGAGGTCCGCTATCTCGGCATCGGCTTCTGTACGTTTTCCGAGCGCACCGGCTACGGCACGCCCGCTTTTGCCGCGCGCGGCATGGAAATCACGCCGGGTTGGGAGACGGTCGAGATCGTGATCGACCCGTCCGGGTTCGTCGAGGCGCGCATCGGCTCAAGCCCGCACGGCCAGGGGCTGCGCACCACGCTGGCGCAGATCATCGCCGACGAGATCGGCGTCGAGCCGCGCCTGATCCGCGTGGTGCACGGCGATACCGACCGTACGCCCTACGGTTTCGGCACCTTCGCCAGCCGCTCGCTGGTGATTGCCGGCGGCGCGAGCCTGCTCGCCGCCCGCAAGGTGCGGGTGAAGCTCGCGAAGATCGCCGGCCATTTGCTCGAAGCGTCCGCGGACGACATCGTGCTGGAGGCCGGCGTCGCCAAGGTGGCCGGCACCGACCGCGCGCTGCCGATCGAAAGTTTGGCGCGCGCGGCCTATCACCAGCTGCACCGTTTCAGAGACGAAATCGAGCCGGGCATTGCCGAGAGCGCCACCTACGATCCGCCCGGCACCTTCGCGAACGCCTGCCACGTGGCGATCGTCGAAGTCGATCCCGAGACCGGGCGCGTCACCTTGGAAAAATTCCTCGCCGCCGAGGACGCCGGGCGCATCATCAATCCGATGATCGTCGACGGGCAGATTCACGGCGGCATTGCGCAAGGGATCGCCAACGCCCTGCTCGAGGAGATCGTTTACGACGCGACCGGCAACGTTCTCACTACCACGCTCGCCGACTTTCTGCCGCCGACCGCGCGCGAAATCCCGCCGATTGAGCTCCACCACCTCGAAACCATGAGCGAAGCGACCATCACCCGCGCCAAGGGCGTGGGCGAAGGCGGCGCCATCGGCGCGCCGGCCGCGGTGCTCAATGCCGTCAACGACGCGATCGCGCCGTTCGGCGCCGAGATCAACGAAATGCCGGCGACGCCGCGGCGCATCCGCGCCGCGCTGCGCGCCGCGGAGAAGCGCCCATGAGCGGGAAGCACGACCTCGTTCTCTCCGTCAACGGCCGCGACTACGCGGTCCAGGTCGAGCCGCGCCGCACCTTGGTGGACGCGATCCGCGAGGACTGTGGGCTGACCGGCACGCACATCGGCTGCGAGCACGGCGTGTGCGGCGCCTGCACGGTTTTGGTGGACGGGGCGCCGGTGCGTTCGTGCCTGATGTTCGCGGTGCAGGCGGCCGGCAAGGCGATTCGCACCGTCGAAGGCCTCGCGACCGGCGACGAACTCTCCGTGCTCCAGCGCGCCTTCATGGAGCACCACGGCCTGCAATGCGGCTTCTGCACGCCGGGTTTTCTCATGCTGGTCACCGGCGTGCTGGAGCGCGAGCCCGACATCGGCGACGAGGAGCTGATCGACGTGCTCGCCTCGAACCTGTGCCGCTGCACCGGCTATCAGAACATCATCAAGGCGGTGCGCGCGGCGGCACAAGAGCTGCGCACGAAGTAACACTAGCGGTTAGCTGGGAATGAACTATCAGTTCGTCATCGTCCGCGAAAGCGGACGATCCAGTAAACACTGACGTATCAAATGGAACTGAGACGTCGCCGTTTACTGGATGCCCCGCTTTCGCGGGGCATGACGAGTCAGAGTCTGGGGCCACTGGTATAACAAGCCGCGATGGCGCAGCCCAAACAAAAATTCGTCGGCCGGTCGGTGCTGCGGCTGGAGGACCGTCCGCTTCTCACCGGGGCCGGGCGCTTCGCCGCGGATATTTCATTTCCCGGTCAGCTGCACATGCGCGTGGTGCGGTCGGCGCACGCCCACGCGCGTATCCTGGCAGTGCACACTGCCGACGCGGCGGCGCTGCCCGGGGTGCACGCGATCTGGACCGCGGCCGACGTCGCCCACATTCCGCCGATCGACTTCCGCCTGACCAAGCTCGTGGGCCTCGAACCTTATCGACAGCGCGCGCTGGCGACCGATCGCCTGCGTTACGTCGGCGAGCCGGTCGCGGCGGTGTTTGCCGAAAGCGCCTATGTCGCCGAAGACGCCGCCGAGCTGGTGCAGGTCGAGGTCGAAGAACTTGCGCCCGTGCTCGATGCGTTGCAGGAGCCGCAGGCGTTCGCGGATGGCCTGCGCAGCGAGCCCGCGGTCGTCCGCAAAGGTTTCGGCGACGTCGACGCGGCGTTCCGTAAGGCCCACACCGTCGTCGAGCTTGATCTCACGGTCGGCCGCCACTCGGGCGTGCCGATGGAAACGCGCGGCCTGATCGCGCGCCACGACCGCACGCGCGACGTACTGGAACTCTACGGTGCCGCCAAGGTGCCGCATTGGAACCGCGCGCAGATCGCCCGCATGCTCGGCCGCGCGCTCGAATCCGTGCAGCTCTACGAGGGCCATGTCGGCGGCGGCTTCGGCGTGCGCGGCGAGCTTTATCCCGAGGATTTGCTGGTCTGCGCGGCGGCGCTCAAGCTCGCCCGTCCGGTCAAATGGATCGAGGACCGCCGCGAGCATTTGCTCGCCACCAACCACTCGCGCCAGCAGAGCCATCGCGTCCGCGCCGCCGTGGATGCCGACGGTCGCATCCTCGCGATCGACGATGAGTTCTTCACCGACCAGGGCGCGTATTTGCGCACCCACGCGGCGACGGTGACGGACCTCACCGCCGCGATGCTGCCGGGACCCTATCGCGTGCCGGCCTATCGCGCTGTCGGCCACGTGCGGCTGACCAACAAGACGCCGTGCGGCACCTATCGGGCACCTGGCCGGTTCGAGAGCACGTTCGTGCGCGAGCGGCTCGTCGATGCGATCGCGACCCGGCTCGATATCGATCCGATCGAGTTGCGGCGGCGCAATCTGATAACGGCGGCCGAGATGCCGTACCTGCGCACGCTCGGCACGCTGGGCACCGAGATCGAGCTCGATTCCGGCGACTACGCCGGCCTGCTCGACAAGACAATGGCGCATCTCGACTGGCCGGCGCTCCAGCGGCGCCTGGCGCAACGGCGCGCGGCGGACGAGCTGGTCGGCGCCGGTCTGGTGATGTTCGTCGAAAAGACCGGCCTCGGCCCGCGCGATCTTGCGCGCGTGAGCGTCGACGGCGACGGAGCGGTGGAAGTCGTCACCGGCGCCGCCTCGGTCGGCCAGGGCGTCGAGACGGTCATCGCGCAAATCTGCGCCGATGCGCTCGGCGTCGATTACGCCGGCATCCGCGTGGTGCACGGCCAGACCGACCGCATCGCGTTCGGCATGGGCGCGTTCGCCTCGCGCGTAACGGTGATGACCGGCGAAGCGACGCGGATCGCCGCCGCGAAAGTGCGCGCCCGGGCGGTCGAGGTCGCGGCCGAGCTGCTGCAGGCGCCGCCCGATCTTCTCGACGTTGTTGATGGAAGAGTCGTCCGCACCGATGCGCCGGAAGGGCCGTCCATCAGCTTGGGCGAAATCGCCCGCACGCTGGCCGCTTCTCCCGACGGCGGGCTGTGCGCCGAAAGCTGGTTCCAGACCGACCACATGAATTATCCCTACGGCGTCCACGCAGCCGTGGTCGCGATCGATCGCGGCACCGGCGCGGTCACGGTCGAGTGCTATCTGGTCGCTTACGACATCGGCAAGGCGGTCAACCCGATGCTGGTCGAGGGCCAGCTCGTCGGCGGCGTGCTGCAAGGGCTCGGCGGCTCGCTCTACGAAGAGTTCCGCTACGACGAGCGCGGCGAGCCGCTCTGCGTGACCTTCGCCGATTATCTGCTGCCGACCGCGCGCGAGGCGCCGCCCGTGGACGTGCTGATCAGCGAAGACGCGCCGAGCCCGCTCAATCCGCTCGGCCTCAAGGGCGCCGGCGAAGGCGGCGCCAGCGCCGTCGGCGCCGCAGTGGCTGCCGCCATCGACGCCGCGCTCGGTATGCCCGGCGCGGTGACCGCGCTGCCCGTAACGCCGCGGAAGATGCGGGAGATTCTGCGGCAGGAAACACTTTAATAAACACTGCCGTCATCCCGGGGCCCGAGCGCAGCGAGGGAGCCCGGGAACCATGAACACAGGCCTCGGCCAGTTCTGCCCGGCTCGCTAGTGCCCCGATTCCGAAGTTCGGATCATGTTGCGGCACGCTCGTTTGCGAACTTCGGAATCGAAGGGCACTAGCAACGTATTGAATCTAGTGTGGCTTTGGTTCAGAAGTCCGCATCTCGGACTCGCTGCAAGACTGATGCGGACCTCTGAACCGCCACACTAGGTGTTCATGGATTCCGGGCTCGCCGCTTCGCGGCGCCCCGGAATGACGAATCATTATCATCCCAATTTCTTCAGCAGCCGCGTCACGGCGCGTTGCTCCGGCGGCGAGAGTGGTGCGAGCGTCTGCGCGGTGATTTGCGCGGCGACGGCGATCGCCGCCTCGGTGATGCGGCGGCCGGCGGGCGTCAGCGTGACGGCGCGGCGGCGGCGGTCGTTGGCATCACCGGCGGTCGCCACCAGGCCGCGCGCGCGCAGCCGGTCGACCACGCCCTTGATGGTCGCGGCGTCGAGATAGATCAGCCGGCCGAGGTGGTTCTGCGAGCACGGCCCCGCCTCCAGCAACTTCGCTAGCGCGGCAAACTGGGTCTGCGTCAGTTCCTCGATCATGCGGGCGGTGAAAATCGTGGTGTGGCGCTGCGTGGCGACGCGCAGCAAGAAGCCGATCTGCGCGTTGAGCACATACGGTTTGCGCAGTTTTCGGGTGGAGCGAGGCATCGAACGTCACACGGTGAGAAACGCGCGCTGGAGATCGGCGTCGTCGAGCAGCGCCGCCATCGCGCCGTGCCAGCAGATGTGGCCCTTCTCCAGCACGTAGACGCGATCCGAGACGAGCGCGGCGAAGTGAATGTTCTGCTCGGAGAGCAGGATCGAAAGCCCCTGCTGCTTGAGTTCGAGGATGGTGGTGGCCATCTGCTCGACGATCAGCGGCGCCACGCCTTCGGACGGCTCGTCGAGCAGCACCATCAGCGGATTGCCCATGAGGGTGCGCGCCACCGTAAGCATTTGCTGCTCGCCGCCGCTCATCTGACTGCCGAGACGGTCGCGCCGTTCGGCGAGGTTGGGAAAGAGTGCGAACAGCCGCTCCGGCGTCCACGCGGCGGCACGCGCCGACGCGCGCGGCGGCTGGCGCCCCACGTCGAGGTTCTCCATCACCGTGAGGTCGGAAAAGATGCGCCGGTCCTCCGGCGTGAAGCCGAGGCCGAGCCGCGCGATGCGATAGGGCTCGAGCGTGGAGATATCGCGGCCGTCGAAGCGCACGGTGCCGCGCCGCCGCCCGACCAGTCCCATGATGCTCTTGAGCGTGGTCGACTTGCCGGCGCCGTTGCGGCCCATCAGCGCGACGACCTCGCCACGGCGGACTTCAAGATCGAGGTCGTAGAGAATTTGCGCGGCGCCGTACCACGCGCACAGGCCTTGCACGCTCAGGATCGGCTCGCCGCTCACGGCGCCGGCTCCTGCTTGCGCTCGAACACGCGGCCGGTGCCGAAATAGACCTGCTGCACCGTCTCGTTCGCGCGCACCGACGCCGCATCGCCGTCGGCGTTGAGCTTGCCGCGGGCGAGCACGACGATGCGGTCGGCAAAAGCGAACACCACGTCCATGGAGTGCTCGGTGAACAGCACCGAGATGCCGCGCTCGACGACGAGCCGCTTGACGAGCGCGATCAGCTCGGTGCGCTCGCGCGGCGCCATGCCGGCGGTCGGCTCGTCCATCAGCAGCAGGCGCGGCTCACTCGCCAGCGCCACGGCAAATTCCAGGCGCTTCACGTCGCCATAGGCGAGTTCGCGGCTCGCCCGTTCGGCGGCGTCCTGCATGCCGACCTCGGCGAGCAGAGCGAGCGCGCGGGCGCGGTGACGCTGCGCGGCCGGGCGCCAGCCGCGGAAGGTTTCGCCCGCATGCGAGATCAGCGCCATCTGCACGTTCTCGGCGACGGTCATCGAGCCGAAGGTGGCGGCAATCTGGAACGTGCGGCCGACGCCGAGCCGCCACACGTCACGCGATGGCATCCCTGCAACGTCGCGGCCTGCAAACAGAATGCGGCCGGCGTCGGGCTTGAGCTGCCCGTTGATCATGTTGAAGCAGGTCGACTTGCCGGCGCCGTTCGGCCCGATCAGCGCGAGAAACTCGCCTTCTCCAAGCTCGAAGCTCACGTCATCGACAGCGCGTATGCCACCGAAACTCTTGCAGAGATGATGCACCGAAAGAACGCTCATGCGCGTACGGTCCGCCGCACGCGCCATTTCTCGATCGTGCCGACGATGCCACCGGGAAAG
>JAFAUQ010000258.1 GCA_019243195.1 Hyphomicrobiales bacterium | reverse complement strand
CAGTGGCAGATCACGCGCCAGCAGCAGGACGAGTTTGCGGTCGCCTCCCAGAACAAAGCCGAGGCGGCGCAGAAGGCGGGAAAATTCAAAGACGAGATCGTCCCGGTCACCATCAAGACCCGGAAGGGCGACGTGGTAGTCGACAGTGACGAATATCCCCGCCACGGCACCACGCTCGACGCGGTCGCCAAGCTCAGGCCGGCCTTCGAGAAGGACGGCACCGTGACAGCCGGCAACGCCTCCGGCATCAACGACGGCGCCGCCGCGCTCGTGCTCATGAAGGCGAGCCAAGCGGCGAAGGAAGGGCGCAAGGTCCTTGCCCGCATCGTGTCGTGGGCGCACGCCGGCGTCGATCCCTCGATCATGGGGACGGGGCCCATCCCGTCCTCCCGCGCGGCGCTCAAGAAGGCGGGCTGGAAGATCGACGACCTCGATCTCGTCGAAGCCAACGAGGCCTTCGCGGCCCAGGCCTGCGCGGTCAACAAAGACCTCGGCTGGAATCCCGCCAAGGTCAACGTCAACGGCGGCGCCATCGCGATCGGTCATCCGATCGGTGCATCCGGTGCACGCGTGCTCGTGACCTTGCTGCACGAAATGCAAAAGCGCGATGCCAAGAAAGGCCTCGCGACGCTGTGCATCGGCGGCGGCATGGGAATCGCCATGTGCGTCGAGCGCTAAGCTCGCTTTGTTTGACGGCGGAGCGCGTTGCGGCGCGCTCCGCCGTTTTCGTTTAGAAAATCATCGAACATGAGATCGGCTCGCCTCCTCAAGGCCGATCCGCTCTAGGGAGAATGATATGGCACGGGTTGCGGTGGTTACCGGCGGAACGCGCGGCATCGGCGCCGCCATTTCCAAGGCGCTCAAGGCAGCGGGCTACAAGGTCGCAGCCAGTTACGCTGGCAATGACGAGGCGGCACAGAAGTTCAAGGCCGAAACCGGCATCCCGGTCTACAAATGGGACGTGAGTTCGTATGACGCCTGCGCGGCCGGCCTCAAGCAGGTCGAGGCCGACCTCGGCCCGGTGGAGATTTTGGTCAACAATGCCGGCATCACCCGCGATGGCATGTTCCACCGGATGAAGCCGGAAAACTGGACTGCGGTCATCAATACCAATCTCAGTTCGCTGTTCAACATGTGCCGGCCCGTGATCGAGGGCATGCGAGAGCGAAAATTCGGCCGCATCATCAATGTCTCCTCGATCAACGGCCAAAAAGGTCAGATGGGGCAAACCAATTATTCCGCCGCGAAGGCCGGTGAACTCGGCTTTACCAAGGCGCTGGCGCAGGAGAACGCGCGGGCCGGCGTGACCGTCAACGCGATCTGCCCGGGCTATATCGGCACCGAAATGGTGCGCGCCGTGCCGCAGGAAGTGATGGAGAAAAGCATCCTGCCGCAGATCCCGATCGGCCGCCTTGGCGAGCCCGAGGAAATCGCGCGCTGCGTCGTGTTCCTGGCGGCCGACGAGTCCGGGCTGATCACCGGCTCGACCCTGTCGGCGAACGGCGGCCAGTACATGGTTTGATCGCGCGGCTGGCGTCGGTCTCAGGCGGCTCTTCGGCGGGTGCCGGTGATGGTGACCTCGCCGGCTTCATTGCGTTTTGCAGCACCGATTTTGATTTCGATGCGGTAGCCCAACGCGGCAAGGAATCGCATGAGACGTTCGAGCGAAACCTCCGTGAACTTTCCGCCGAGGATTTTCGACAGCTCGGGTTGAGTTGTCCCGATTCGCCGGGCAGCGGTACGCTGGGTCAATCCAAGAGTCCGGATTGCCTTCGCCAGCCGAACGACCAGTTCTGCTTTGAGATAATGATTTTCTGCATCCGGAAACCCAAGCTGCAGCCACACGTTCCTCCTCGGGTCTTTGGCCGCTGAGCTTTTGATCATCTGCCGTTTTCCTTCTCGTCAACGAGATCCCTGAGGCGTTTTGCTATCAAATCGATTTCGCGCTTCGGGGTCTCTTTTCCCTTCTTTGATTTCTTCTGGAATGCATGCAGGACGTAGACCGCGTCCGTATAGCGCACCGTGTACACTGCGCGATAAGCATCGCCTGCGTAGCTCTCTCTGATCTCGATTACGCTCCTGCCACTAAACCCTTTGAGGGTCTTCGCCATTGTGGGGTGCCGCTCGCCAATTTGCGCCAGGAACAAGGCATAGCCCATCTCTCGCTGCGCGGTTCGCGGAAACTCCATGAAATCGAGCTTAGAGCGGCCTCGCCAAACGAGTGGTTTAGGCTCCTCAATGTCCGAGCGCATGACGTACTTATGTGAATGTTCACATAATCTTCAAGAGTCTAACCCTCCGGTGTCCAATCCTTCGGCGCCAGTTCGAAACCGCTGAAGTCGAAGCCGGGTGTGACGGTGCAGCCGACCAGTGTCCAGGCGCCGAGGCTCTCGGCGGCCTGCCAGGCACCGGCCGGCACCACGGCCTGCGGCCGCTCGCCGGCCGTCAGATCGGCGCCAAGCCGGACCGTCGTGATGCCGTCGCTTCCGGCAGTCTGCAGCGCGAGCGCGGCGCCCGCATGCCAGTGCCAGATCTCGACGGCATCGACGCGGTGCCAGTGCGAGCGCTCGCTGGCGGCGAGCAAGAAATAAATCGCGGTCGAACGCGAGCGGCCATTCGCGTCGCCACGCGGATCGCGGAACGTCTCGCGGAAGTGTCCTCCTTCCGGATGCGGGCGCAGGTCGAGCAGACGGATGATCTCGGCCGCGCTCTGTTCCCGCATATGTTCAGAACTTATCCTTGCGCGCGCGCACGGCCGCGAAAACCTGCACGGGGGAGGCGTCTGCCAATCCGACCGCCGTCGCAACCTCCGGCAAATCGGCGCGCAGGAACGGATTGGTCTGCTGCTCCGAGCCGATGGTCGAGGGGATGGTCGGCCGTCCTGCCTCGCACAGCTTGACGACCTCGTCGGCGCGCGAGCGCAGCGCCGGGTTCTTCGGCTCGATGGTGAGGGCAAAATTCACGTTGGCGGCGGTGTACTCGTGGCCGCAATAGACCTCCGTCTCGGGCGGAAGCCCGCGCAGCTTGAGCAGCGACGGCCACATGACGTCAGCGGTTCCTTCCAGCAGGCGCCCGCAGCCGACCGAGAACAGCGTATCGCCGACGAAGGCGAGGTTCTCCGATTTGAACCAATAGGAGATATGACCGGCGGTGTGGCCGGGCGTCTCCAGCACGCGTCCGACGAGCGAGCCGATGGTGACGAAATCTCCCTCGCGCACGGTCGCGTCAACGGCGGGGATGCGCTGGGCTTCGCGCTGCGGCGCCGTCACCCGGCAGGTGTGCCGCGCCTTCAGTTCGGCAATGCCGCCGGTGTGGTCGGCGTGGTGATGGGTCACCAGGATGTCGGTGAGCCGCCATTTCTTTTCCCGCAATGCCGCCTCGACCGGGCCGGCTTCCGGCGCGTCGATCGATGCCGTCGCGCCCTTCGCCGGATCGTGCAGCAGAACGCCGTAGTTGTCCCTCAGGCATTTGAACAGGTGGACTTCAGCCGGCATGGAGGCCTCGCGTGTACTGTTGTTGCAACGCGACTCTAGGGGATTCTGCTTCTTGCGCTAGCGCCATTTGGTCCGTTCGCGCACGGCCGCGAGGGCCACGCGCGCGTCGGATACGACCTTGTGCGCGTCGAGGGCGACGAGCTTGCCGCCCTGTTTGAGCACGCGGCCATCGACCACGACGGTGTCGACGTTTTCCGGCTCGGTGCATTCCAGCACGAGGTGCGCCGGATCGGTCATCACCGCCATATTGAGCGCGTCGGTGTTTATCATGATGAGATCGGCGCGTTTGCCGGGCTTGAGCGAGCCGATCTTGTCGCCCAATCCCATCGAGCGGGCGCCCTCGATGGTGCCCAGTTCGAGCGCGCGCCGCGCCGACATCTTGAATTCGCTTCCGGCCTTGGCGTTCTCGACCGCGCGCGCCAGCTTGAGCACCGCGAACAAACTCGACGAACCTATCAGCGCGTCGGTATCGACGGAAATGCCGAGCGGGATGCCGCGCGAAAGCATTTCCGAGGTTTGCGGAAAGCCGTAACCGATGCGCAATTCAGAGCCGGGCGAGATCGAGACCGCGCAGCCGGATTCCTTCATCATGTCGAGTTCGGACGGACTCGCCGCGATCGTGTGAATGAGATGAACGTCCTTGCCCAGTAGGTTTGCCTTATGGAGCGGCTCGATCTGGTTGACCAATTTGCTGGACGAAGCCACGTGCACAGTGATCGGCAGGCCGAGCTTGCGCGCGTTGTCGAACTCCGGCTGATAGACCTCCGGTTTGATCGGGCCGGCGCGGAATTGCCCGCGCCATGCCATGCCGAGCGTGAGCAGGCCGTCGGGAGACCAAGTGTTCCAGTTCTTGGCGAGGCTTTCGAGCGGTTTCTGATCGGCCGGCTCGGTGTCCGGCAGGCCTTGCGGCCAGCCGCAGGAATGGCGCGCGCGGATGCCGGTCTCGGCAAGCGCGCGCACGTCCGCTTCGGCGTGTGCCGGGGAGCGGACGTTGTGGCACCACGAATGCACGAACGTCATGCCGGAATTGATCGCCTCGGCCGCCGAGAGGCGCGTGCTCGCAAACACATCGTCCGGCATCATGTGCTGGCCGAACCGCGCGACCGTCGGGAAATAGCCCTCCTCCGGCTTATCGCCGGCGAAGCTGCGGAACAGCGTATTCCACATGTGCCAATGGGTATCGACCAGGCCGGGCATCGCGATCATGCCGCTGCCGTCGACGACACGCGCGCCAGGCGCCGCCACCTCGGCGGCTATCGCTGCGATCGCGCCGTCTTTCACATGGATTGCGCCACCGGCAATGTCGCCGAGATCGGCGTCCATCGTCATCAGGTACGCGTTCCTGATGACAAACTCACCGCGCGCGGGCAGCCTGTCGTTTCCGCTCGGCGCCTGCGCCATGAGCGGTGAGCCGAACAGGCTCGTCGCCGCCAGCGCCCCAGCGCCGCGCATGAAACTTCGCCTGCTGCAGAGATCGCACATCACATCCTCCCCGGCGGGAATTCATTCTGTTGCATCGATTAACCCTAGCACACCGGGGACTGCTTCCGGCGCGTTGTCGCCCGGCGCATCGGCCTTCATAATCATCCGGTTTTTGCAAACGGGCAGCGGTGCACGTCCATGGACGTCGTCGACTTGCGCAACTTCTACGGCCAGGCGCTCGGCGCCGTGGCACGCCGTTTCATCGGCCGCGGCATTCGCAGGCACTGGCGGGGTTTGCACGGAATGCGCACGCTCGGGGTCGGTTATCCGATCCCGTACCTCGGATTATTTCGGGAGGAGGCGGAGCGGTGCCTCGCCTTCATGCCGGCGACGCAAGGGGTGGTGAAATGGCCATCGGAGCGGCCGGCGCTTGCCGCTCTGGTGGACGAGTTCGAACTGCCGCTGACCGACGCCGCAGTCGACCGCGTGTTGCTGGTGCACGCGCTGGAAATGTCGCAGGACGCGGGCGCGCTGTTACGCGAAGTATGGCGCGTCCTGGCGCCCGGCGGTCGGCTGCTCGCCGTCATTCCCAATCGGCGCGGCGTATGGGCGCGCACCGACGCCACGCCGTTCGGGCACGGACGGCCCTATTCGCGCGGGCAGATTACGCACGTGCTGCGAGAGACCTGGTTTACGCCGACTGGCTGGGGTGAGGCGCTGTACGTGCCGCCGATCGCCCGGACTTGGTTCCTGCGCTCGGCGGTGGCGTGGGAGCGCGCCGGCGCGACCATCTCGGCGCCGTTCGCAGGCGTGCATCTGGTCGAGGCGACGAAGCAGGTCTATCGGGCCATTCCAGCGCGACGCGAGCGGCAACGGCTGGTGCCCTCGCTCGAGCCGGTGCTCGCGCCCTCGCCGCGCAGCGCGCGGGTTTAACCTTTATTCCTGATTGGGTTCGCCGGGTGACGACGGTGGCGCGGATTCTTCGTGCCCGCCGCCGCCCCCGCCTCCGCCGCCACCACCGTGGTGCTGAGACATGTCGCCACGCGGCCCGCCGTGCCGACGCCGCCGGCGCCGATGCAGCGGAAAGCGGTCCGGCTGTCCGTCAAAGCCGTTCTGCCCGTATCCTTGGTAGGACGGTTGCGGCTGCGGCTGTCCGCCCCCGGTTATGAACGCCGGAAGCCCGGGATCGCCAGCACCTTCGGGGCGCGGCTGCTGCATATGAGGCTGCGGCCGACCGCCGTAGGGCTGCGGTTGCTCACGCGGCGGATAAGGCGGCTGCTCGCGCTGATACGGCTGGGCCTCACGCGGCTGATAGGGCTGCGGATTACCGCCGTAGGGCATGTCGCCCATCGGCTGTCCGGTCGCGTCGTCGTCGCCCCCGTCATAACCGTCGTCGCCGCGCTGGTCCTGCGCGTCATGACGGAAATACGGATTGTTCTGCCGAAACTGTTCCTGCGCCGCCGCGATCAGTCGGAAATAATGCTCGGCATGCTGAAAGTAATTTTCCGCCGCCACCGGATCGCCCGAGGCCTGGGCGTCGCGCGCCAATTGCACGTATTTGTCGGCGACGTGATTAGGGGTCCCGCGGATTTTCACGTCGGGACCGTTCGATTCATAGACCCGCGTTAGCGGATTCTGGCCCTTGCGGTTGCGCCCCCGCATGCGTTTGTTCTGACCGTTTCTCATGGCTTTTGGTTCATCTGCTCCAATTTGCGGCGGCCGTCCCGCCGGTTCTCCCTATCGCCAACGCGCCGGGATTTCTGGTCGCGCCGACGTAGCGGCTCACAAGACACACCACGCCAACCCGGGCGGCGCCGGCGCGTCGATGTGCTCAATTCCAATACGATGGCGGTCTCTCGCCCCGCAGTCATCCCGCGGTGTTGCCCATCCCTCGTCCTGCGCGTTGTCCTAAACGACACGCGCCTACGCCGGTGAAGCTTTCGGATCCCGAGCCGGCGAAGCCTGAAATGCTAGACCTGACCGATCGCCTGTCGCCTCGCATGTGCCGCCGCCTCACAGAGCTCTGCTCCGGGCCTCCGGGCGGCACCCTCAATCTCGGGCCGATGTCTGCCAGGAACGTAGTCGGTCCGCACGGATATTCCAAGAGCTTTTTTCCTGATTTTTCCGCCTCATGCATCGAGCGCGGAACGGATATGAAGCGCCCGCGACCGGCCGGTCAGATCAGGGAAGGAGGTCACATCCAGCAGTTGCGTATGCGTAAACAATGATGCCACCGCATCCCCTTGACCGGCGCCAACCTCGATCACCATGTGGCCGCCTGCGCCGATCAGCCGCGACGCGTCGGCCGCGAGCGCACGATAGGCGCGCAGGCCGTCCGGGCCGCCATCGAGCGCAAGAAGCGGATCATGATCGCGCACCTCTGGCGCGAGCTGCGCAAGCTCGGTGCTCGATACATAGGGCGGATTCGCGACGACGAGATCGAACGGGCCGGCAAGCGCCGCGGCGAAATCGCACGCGACAAATACTGCGCGCGTGGCAAGGTCAAGCTGCCGCGCGTTCTCGCGCGCGAGTGCAAGCGCGGCCACGCTCAGGTCGGTGCCGATCGCAATCGCGCCGGATAATTCACTCAACAGCGCCAGCAGCAGGGCTCCGGATCCGGTACCGAGATCCGCAATACGCAGCGGCCGCGCGCGGCCGCCGTTGTGGTCGAGCGCAGCGAGCGCGGTCGTCACGACGGTCTCGGTTTCCGGCCGCGGCACCAGCACGGCCGGGTTCACTCGCAGCGATAGGCCCCAGAATTCCTTCACCCCGACGATGCGGGAAACGGGTTCGCGGGCGAGACGGCGCGACGCGATCTCGGCGATGCGCTCGCGCTCCGCAGCGTCGAGGGCGCGTTCGGCGGCGGCGACGAGCGCGGTGTGATCAAGCCCGAGCGCATGGCCGATAAGCACGCGCGCATCGAGTGCCGGCGTATCGAGGCCGGCCGCCGCGAAGATGCGCGCCAACGCGCGCCGGGCGCCGCCGATCGAGATCGAGGATTCCAGCCGCGGGATAATCATGACTCTTCCGCCGCCAGCAGTGAGGCTTGATGATCGGTGACGAGCGCATCGACCACTTCGCCGAGCGCCTCGCCTTCGAGCACCTGGGGGAGCTTGTGCATGGTGAGGTTGATGCGGTGGTCGGTGACGCGGCCTTGCGGGAAGTTATAGGTGCGGATGCGCTCGGAACGGTCGCCCGAGCCCACTTGGCCGCGCCGCTCCGCAGCGCGTTCCGCGTCGCGCTTGCGCCGTTCGGCGTCGTAGAGACGCGCGCGCAGCAGGCTCAATGCCATGGCTTTGTTGCGGTGCTGGGAGCGTTCCGCCTGCACCACGATGACGATGCCGCTCGGCACGTGAGTGAGCCGCACCGCGGATTCCGTCTTGTTGACGTGTTGCCCGCCGGCGCCGCCCGCCCGCATGGTGTCAATCTTCAGGTCGGCGTCGTTGATAGTCACATCCACGTCGGCGGCTTCCGGCAGCACCGCGACAGTCGCAGTCGAGGTGTGAATGCGGCCCGAGGCTTCCGTCGCCGGCACGCGTTGAACCCGGTGCACGCCCGACTCATATTTGAGCTTGGCGAATGCGCCGCGCCCGTGCACCTCGGCGATGATTTCTTTGTAGCCGCCCACCGTTCCTTCGCTCGCCGAAACGACCTCGACTTTCCAGCCCTGCCGCGCCGCGTAGCGCTCGTACATGCGGAAGAGATCGCCGGCGAAACGGGCGGCTTCGTCGCCGCCGGTGCCGGCGCGAATTTCCAGCATCACGTCGCGCTCGTCCATGGCATCCTTGGGAATCAGCGCGACCTTGATCTGCTGTTCGAGCCGATCGCGCCGGGCGACGAGCGTCGGCCGCTCTTGCGCGGCTAGTTCGCGCATCTCTGCCTCCGTGCTCGAATCGCCGAGCAGGGCGTCGAGGCCGGCGATCTCGTCGATCGTGGCGCGATAGGATTTGACGGTATCGACCAGCGGCCCCAGCTCGGCGAACTCGCGGGACAGTTTCACATAAGTCTGGCGGTCCGGCTGGGCCGCCAGATCCGCTTCGATCGTGGCGTGGCGCGTGACCAACGCATCGAGCTTTGTTTGCGGGAGCATCGCAACGTCTCAGAGCTGGAGGCCTTCGGCGGCCGCGAAATCCTGCAGCCGGTCGCGCACCTTGATGCTGCCGACCGTGCGCTCCAGGAGCGGCGTCAACAGCGCGCTTGCTTTGCCGGCATCGAGGTCGAGCAGCATGGCTTTGACCGGCCCGACCGCTGACGGCGTGAGCGAAAGCACGCGGTAGCCTAGCGCCACCAGCGCCAACGCACCAAGCGGGCTTGACGCGAGCTCGCCGCACAGCGCCACCGGCTTGCCGGCCGCGCGGCCCTTGTCGGTAATCATCTTGAGCGCGCGCAGCACCGGCACCGAAATCGGATCGAAACGATCGGCCACGCGCGAATTGCTGCGATCAATCGCAAACAGGAACTGGAACAGATCGTTCGAGCCGACGGAGAGGAAGTCGACCCGGGCGAACAGCTCGTCGAGCTGATAGAGCAGCGACGGCACCTCGACCATGGCGCCGACATGGACGCGGTCGGGTAGCTTGTGGCCGTGCCGGCGCAAATGGGTCAGCTCGCGTTCGACCAGCGCGCGCGCCCGATCGAATTCGTCGATCGCCGCGATCATCGGGAACATCACGCGCAACTCGCGGCCGGCGGCGGCCTTGAGCAGTGCGCGCATCTGGCTGCGCAACAGGCCGGGCCGGTCGAGCCCGAGCCGGATCGCGCGCCAGCCGAGCGCGGGATTCTCCTCGTGCACGGCGCGCATGTACGGCAGCACCTTGTCGCCGCCGATGTCGAGCGTGCGGAAGGTCACCGGCCGGTCCCCCGCCGCGTCCAGCACCGCTTGGTAAAGCGAGAGCTGCTCGCTGGTGCGCGGGAAGGCGGTGCGGATCATGAACTGCAATTCGGTGCGGAACAGGCCGATGCCGGAGGCGCCGGATTCCTCGATATGCGGCAGGTCCACGAGCAGACCGGCATTGAGCATCAGCGCCACCGATTCCCGATCGCGGGTGACGGTCTTGCGATGGCGCAGCGCTTGGTATTGGGCCTGCCGTCGCGCCCGAAAGCGCACCTTCTCGCCATAAGCCGACTGGATGTCCGCCGGCGGCCGCACGTGCACGTCGCCTTCGGTGCCGTCGATGATGATCGCATCACCGGCGTCGACGAGACCGACCGCGTTTTCGATCTGGGCGACGGCGGCGATGCCGAGAGCGCGCGCGACGATCGCCACATGCGAGGTCGGGCCCCCTTCCTCCAGCACGAGGCCGCGCAAGTGCGAGCGGTCATAGTCAAGCAAGGCGGCCGGGCCCATCGAGCGGGCAACGATGATCGCGTTGTCGGGCAGGCTCTCCTTCGAGGGCGCATGGTCCTGCCCAATCAGCTGGCGCATCAACCGATTGGCAAGGTCATCGAGGTCGTGCAGCCGGTCCCGCATGAACGGATCGGTCTGGCGCAGCATGCGTGCGCGCGCGTCCGATTGCACGCGCTCGACCGCTGCCTCCGCCGTCAGCCCGGTCATTACGGCTTCAGTCAGTCGGCGCATCCAGCCGCGGTCGTAGGCGAACATGCGAAAAGCTTCGAGCACGTCGCGGTGCTCGCCGCCGTCGGCGACGTCGCCGCGCTCGATCATCACGTCGAGATCGGCGCGCAGCGTATCGACCGCGGCTTCCAGCCGCCGCAGTTCCTTCGGCACATCGTCGGCGATGAAATTGGTGACAACCACGCGCGGTTCGTGCAGCACGACATGGCCGAGACCGATGCCGTCAGCGATGCAAATGCCCTTCAGGTGGAGCACCTGGCGCGCCGCGGGCTCCAGGCCGGGCCGGGCGAGCGCCGAGAGCTCGCCCGAGGCGATCATCTCGGCAACCACCATCGCGGTTGTTTGCAGCGCCTCCTCTTCCTCCTCGGAATAGGTGCGCTGCGCACGGTTCTGCACCACCAGCACGCCGAGCGTATTGCCGGCGCGCAGGATCGGCACGCCCAGGAACGACCGATAGATTTCTTCGCCGGTTTCCGGCCGATAAGAAAACGCCGGATGCGAATGCGCGTCCGAAAGATTGATTGATTTGGCTTCGCGCGCGACCAGGCCGACTAGACCCTCGTTTGCGCGCATTACGGTCTCGTGCACGGCCTGCCGGTTGAGGCCCTCGGTGGCATAAAGTTCCAGCGTCCCGTCCACGCGCAGCACGTAGACCGAGCACACCTCGGCCACCATGTTGGCGGCGATCAGCACGACGATCTTGTCGAGGCGGTCCTGTGCGCTGACCGGCTCCGCCATCACCTCGCGGAGCCGGCGCAACAACACGCGTGGACCGCCGAGCGCGCCTCGCATGGCGTGAGGTTCCCTGGCAGGCTGCCACGGCCGGAGTCGCCGGCCCGGATGGCCACCTGGTGTGCCGATTCCGAAGTTCGCCCAGCTTGCGGCACGATCGGAAGCGAACTTCGGAATGTCAGGACACAGGAAATCTATGATTCCAGTGCCGCTTTGAACCCAAGTTCGCAACTATAATCGCCGCAGCGCCGGGCGAACTTCGGGTTCGCGGCCCTGCTTCACTTTGAACTTTGCAGATTTCCCGCGCCTGTCCCAGAGGGAAGGCCGCCCATGGAAATTCTGCTAGTGCCGCGAACCCGAAGTTCGCACCACAATTGCCGCGACTCCGATTGCGAACTTCGGTTCAAAGCGGCACTAGTATCATACACTCGCTAGTGCCCCGATTCCGAAGTTCGCATCATTTTGCGGCACGCTCGTTTGCGAACTTCGGAATCGAAGGGCACCAGCAACTCATTGAACCTAGTGTGGCTTTGGTTGAGAAGTCCGCATCTCGGACTCGCTGCAAGAATGATGCGGACTTCTGAACCGCCACACTAGTGTCGTTCGATTCCGAAGTTCGCTGCAGAGCGTGCGGCAAATTCGGGCGAACTTCGGAATCGGGACACTAGCCCGTTGCGTCGCGTCCCGATGGGCCGACGACAATCCCGCGGGTCCGGCCCCCCGCAGCTATTTGTCCAGGCCGTATAGCGAATGCAGCGTGCGGACCGCAAGTTCTGTGTAGGCGGCGTCGATCAGCAACGAAAACTTGATCTCCGAGGTGGTGATGGCGCGGATGTTGATTCCGCGCTCGGCGAGTGCCTTGAACGCCTCGGCGGCGACGCCCGCATGACTGCGCATGCCGATGCCGATCACCGAAATCTTGGCGATGTCGTTCGCGCCATCGAGACGCTCGAAACCGATGGGGTCCTTGAATTTGCCGAGCACTGCCTGGGCGCGGTCGAAATCCGCCGCCGGCACCGTGAAGGTGAGGTCGGTGGTCGCGCCGTCGGAAGAAATGATTTGCACGATCATGTCGACGTTAATGTTGGCCTCGGCGAGCGCGCCGAAGATGGCCGCGGCAACGCCCGGCCGATCGGCGACGCGGCGGATGGAAATCTGTGCTTCATCCTTGGAGAAGGCGATGCCGGTCACGACATGCTGTTCCACAATCTCCTCCTCGTTGCAGATTAAAGTGCCGGGCGGGGTGCCGTGCGGATCAATGTCCTCGGGCTTGTCGAAGCTCGAGCGCACAAAGATGCGCACGTTGTTGACCATGCCCAATTCAACCGAGCGCACCTGCAGCACCTTGGCGCCGAGCGACGCCAGCTCCAGCATTTCCTCGAAGCTGATGCGCTCGAGTCGGCGCGCGCGCGACTCGATTCGCGGATCGGTCGTGTAGACGCCGTCAACGTCGGTATAGATGTCGCAGCGGTCGGCAGCGACCGCCGCAGCTATCGCTACCGCCGAAGTATCCGAGCCGCCGCGGCCCAAAGTGGTGATGCGGCCGGTTTCCTTGTGGATGCCCTGGAAACCGGTGATCACCGCGACTTCGCCGCGGTCGAGGAAGCGGCGTACCAGTTCGCTGCCGTCGATCTCACGAATGCGGGCGCCGCCGTGGGCGTTATCGGTAAGAACAGGGATCTGCCAACCCTGCCATGAGCGCGCGGTCACGCCGCTCGACTGCAGCACAATGGCCAGAAGCCCGGCGGCGACCTGCTCGCCCGAGGCCACCACGGCGTCGTACTCGCGAGCGTCGTGCAACGGCGCCGCGGAGCGACATAATTCGACGAGTTGGTTGGTAACGCCCGCAAGCGCCGAGACGATGACAGCGACCTGATGGCCGGCATCGACCTCGCGCCGGACGTGGCGCGCGGCGTTGCGGATGCGGTCGAGATCGGCGACCGAGGTTCCGCCGAACTTCATCACCAGGCGGCTCATGGAGGATGCTGGCGCCCCAGTAATCGACGCTTGCAGTCGCTCAGGTGCGACGGGCGCCGGCGCGAAAAGACGCGTATATACCTACTCAGCGCAGCCCGCCGCCGCAACCGCAACGGCCACCGGCTTAATAGGAGACTTAATGACCGCCCAACGCTTCCCGGACGCGACCGTGGACGAACGGGAAGTCGCGCGCTTTGCGGCGCTCGCCGCCGAATGGTGGGATCCGCGCGGCCGCATGGGCATGCTGCATAAGCTCAATCCGACCCGCCTGACCTACATTCGCGACACTGCCTGCCGGCACTTCGATCGCGAACCGAAGGCGCGCAAGTGCCTCGACGGCCTGCGTGTCCTCGACATCGGGTGCGGCGCGGGAATTTTATGCGAACCGCTCGCCCGGCTCGGCGTCGCCGTGCTCGGGGCAGATCCAGCCGAATCCAACATCGCCGCGGCGCGGGTGCACGCGCAACGGAGCGGACTGACCATCGACTACCGTGCGACGACCGCGGAGGCGCTGGCCGAAGCCGGCGAAACCTTCGATCTGGTCCTCGCCATGGAGGTGGTGGAACACGTCGCCGATCTCGCTGCGTTCGTGCGCTGCTGCGCCGGCATGGTGAGGCCCGGCGGACTGATGGTGACGGCGACCATCAATCGCACGCTCAAGAGCTTTGCGCTTGCCATTGTCGGCGCCGAGTACGTGCTGCGCTGGCTGCCGCGCGGTACCCATCGTTGGGACAAATTCGTAACGCCCAACGAACTTGAAGCCGCGCTGGAGCGCAATGGCCTGCGGACGCTCGACGAGCGCGGCGTTGTCTACAATATCCTCCTCGATGGCTGGCAGCTCTCCGGCGACATGGATGTGAATTACATGATCGCGGCGGAGCGGCCGGCGTAACCATCCAAAGTTTTGGAATCGCGCATGGCCGACCTCCCTTGGCTCTGGGTGGCGTTCACTCTTGTCGCCGCCGCCAGCCAGACCGCGCGCAACGCCATGCAGCGCGAACTCATCGTGACGCTCGGGACCCTCGGCGCCACGCATGTGCGCTTCCTGTTTGGATTTCCCTTCGCGCTTCTGTTTCTGATCGGGGTCATGGCTGTCACCGGGACGGCATTGCCGCATCCGCAACTGGCGTTCTGGCCATGGGTGCTGGCCGGCTCCGTCACTCAGATCCTCGCGACCGCGCTGATGCTCGCCGCCATGGGGCATCGTTCGTTCGTGGTGGCAATCGCCTATATCAAGACCGAGCCGGTGCAAGTTGCGGTATTCGGCTTCCTCTTTCTCGGCGACGCGCTCACGGCGGCGATGATCGTCGCGATCGTGGTTGCCACAGTGGGCGTGATAACGATGTCATGGCGGGGCGGCGCCAAGCCGGATGCGTTGCCGACCCTGCTCGGCCTCGGCTCCGGCGCCATGTTCGCGCTCTCGGCGGTCACCTATCGCGGCGCCATTCTCAGTGTCGAGGGCACGCCGTTCGTTATGGCGGCAACTTTCACCCTCGTGATCGGCCTCGCCATGACGGCAAGCCTGCTCTCGCTCTACCTTGCGGTACGCGATCGAGCCGTGCTCGCCGCCATCGTCAAGGCGTGGCGGCCGTCCGTCTTCGCGGGCGCCTTGGGGGCCCTGGCCTCTGAGTTCTGGTTCCTCGCCTTTGCGATCGCGACCGCCGCGAGCGTGCGCACGCTCGGCCTCGTCGAGGTGCTGTTCGCCCAGGCGATCTCGACCTTCGTATTCAAACAGCCGACCTCGCGCCGCGAGGCGGCTGGAATCGTGCTGGTGGTGCTCGGGGTCGCCCTGCTTGTCTGGGCGAGAGCATGATCCCGAAAAGTGGGAACCGGTTTTCGGAAAAGATCATGCTCCAACAATATTAAATTAGTTTCGCTCGTCGGGCAGGCGCGGCAGCGGATGAAACTCGATGCCCTCGTCAGCCAGCGTCCGCGCCGCGTCGGGCGACGCCTCGCCGTAGATCGAGCGGTGCTCGATCTCGCCATAGTGCATGCGGCGCGCCTCCTCGGGGAATTTCTCGCCCACGTAGTCGGCGTCCTTGACGATGTGATCGCGCAGCTCCTTGAGCTTCTTGCGGACCTCGACCTCCTCCTTGGAGACGATCGCGACCGGTGTCTTTTCCGGTTCCGCAGCGGGCGCGGCCGCGGAAGCGGAAGGCTCGCCTCCGCCGCCCAACGCCGGCGCCATGATGGACTTTTCCACTTTGGCCGAGCCGCATAGGGGACACGCCACGAGCCCGCGCGCGGCTTGCCGGTCGAACGCGGCCGAATTGTTGAACCAGCTTTCGAAGGTGTGGCCGGCTTCGCAGCAGAGCGCGTAACGGATCACGCCGGACCTCCGACCACGTGGAGATGCGTCGGCTCCGCCATCGGCTCGAGGATCTCGAACCGGCGGCCGTGCTGGAGCGAGGGAATACGAGCGCGCGCGGCCGCCACCTCGGCAGGGTCGATGTCCGCGATCACGACGCCGGGCTCGATTCCGCCCTCGGCGAGAACGCGGCCCCACGGATCGATCACCAGCGAGTGGCCGAACGTCTCACGTCCGTTTTCATGCTTGCCGCCCTGGGCGGCCGCAAAGACGAAGCAGCCGTTCTCAATGGCGCGGGCGCGCATCAACACGTGCCAATGGGCTTCGCCGGTCTGCTTCGTGAACGCCGACGGTACCGTCAGAAAGATCGCGCCGGCTTCGGCGAGCGCGCGATAGAGCGCGGGAAAGCGCAGGTCGTAGCAGATCGTCAGTCCCAGCCGGCCCCACGGCAAATCCGCCACGACCGCCAGTTCGCCCGCGCGATACGTGCGGGATTCGCGATAGCTCTCCCCATTCGCAAGATCGACGTCGAACATGTGGATCTTGTCGTAACGCGCGATGATGTCGCCCTTGCGGTCGATCAGGAATGAGCGATTCGCCGCCTTGTCGTGCGACACGCGCACGGCGAGCGAGCCCACGTGCACGAAAATGCGGAGATTGCGTGCCAGCTCGCGGAAGGTCGCAAGCGACGTGTCGTCGTCCTCGTCCACGATCGCGGTGAACAGCGCCTCGCGGCGGACTTCCATGACGTTGGTCATCTCCGGGGTGAGCACGTAATCGGCGCCGGCGTTCTTGGCTTCGCCGATGAGCTTGGCGGCGGCATCGACATTCGCCTGCGGCGAGCGCGCCGACCGCATCTGAATCAAAGCTGCGCGGAAGCTTGAAGTCTTCGCGGGAGCCGTCATCGTCGCATTGTCCTGGTCAGGCCGTGAGCAGCGGATCGAGTTCGCCGGCTTCGTCGAGCGCGTAAAGCTCGTCACAGCCGCCCACGTGTTTCGGGCCGACGAAAATCTGCGGGGTAGTGCTGGATCCGTTCGCCCGCTCGATCATTTCGGCCCGCCGCTCACGATTGCCGGTGACGTCGATCTCGGTGAATGCGATGCCCTTGCGGTTCAGGAGTTCCCTCGCCCAATCGCAATAGGAGCAATACGCTCGCGTGTAAATAATGACGTCCGCCATGGTGGACCGTTGCTGAAGGATATGCTGCGCGCCGGCACGATTCTTAGATTGTCGCATTTTCTACGGAAAACCGGTACCCACTTTTCCGGAAAATGCTTATATGGGCAGCCCACGGCCGTCCACAACCCGCGCAAACACGAGAACGTCAACGGCGGCGGCGCCTGCGCGCAATAGGGCCCGCGCGCAGGCGTCAATGGTCGCGCCGGAGGTGAGGACATCATCGACGAGCACCAGCCGGCGATCTTTGACGTCGGCGCGCGTCTCCGCGCGCACGCGAAACGCCCCCTGGACGTTCAGCGCGCGTTCGGAGGCGGTGAGACCGACCTGCTGCCGGGTCGCCTTCACGCGCGTGAGCGCCGCGTGGGTGACCGGCAGTTTCACCTCCACTGCGACCGCTTCGGCGAGCGCGGCCGATTGATTGAAGCGCCGCGCCCACAAGCGGCGCCAGTGCAGCGGCACGGGCACGAGCGCGTCGGCCTCGGTCAACAGCGCGCCCCCTGCCTGCACCATCCAGCGGCCGAGCGTCGGAGCGAGGTCGAGCCGGTCGCCGTATTTGAGCGCGTGCACGAGCGTGCGCGCGATGTCGTCGTAGCGCACCACCGCGCGAGCACGTTGGTAGGCAGGCGGGTTGGCGATCGCCTGCATGGAGAGGACGCCCGGCCCGGGATCGTAGGCGAACGGAATGCCCAGGCGCTCGCAGTAGGGCGGCGTGATGAACGACAGCTGCGCCCAGCAGTCCGGGCAGAGGCCACCGTCGTCGGCGACCGGCTTGCGGCATGCCGGGCAGAGCGGCGGCAACGCAGCGTCGAGGACCACGCGGCCGGCACCGCGCAACGCGCGGCAAAACGCGCCCACCGCCCGCGCCCATTCTCGCCGACTGTCAATTCAGATTGCATTCGGTAAATCTACTGCCGGCCGGAACCGGGCTCAACGCTGCTTTGACGGGGCGAGGCGTTGCGCGATAAGCCGCATCCGCATGTCGCCGACGCCGCAAATGCAAACGCCGTTCGATCGTGCGCTGCTGGCGCAGCGCCGCCGCCGCGCCTGTGCGCTCGGGCCGGTCACGTTTCTTATCGATCGCGTTGCGGAAGACATCAAGGATCGCCTCTCGGCGGTGCGGCGCAGGTTCCACGTCGTCGTCGATCTCGGCACCCCGAGCGATGCAGTGCGGCGCTCCATTCTCGCCGCCGGCGCGGTCGAGCGGGTTATCGCCGCGGTGCCGATGCCTGAAACGCGAGCCGATGAGCGGGCGCCAATTGTTATCACGGACGATGAGCGCTTGCCGTTCCGGGAGACTTCCCTCGACCTCGTCGTCTCTGGACTCGCCTTGCAGTTCGTCAACGACCTGCCGGGCGCGCTCGTGCAAATTCGGCGCGCGCTCAAGCCTGACGGCCTGTTTCTCGCGGCGCTCGTGGGCGGCGACACGCTCACCGAATTGCGTCAGGCGTTCGCAATCGCTGAAACCGAAGCCGAAGGCGGCGTGTCGCCGCGCGTCGCGCCCTTTTCCGACGTCCGCACCATGGGGGCGCTGCTGCAACGCGCCGGATTTGCCCTGCCGGTTGTCGACGTCGATCGCGTCGTCGTGCGCTACGACTCACCTCTGCGGCTGATGCACGACTTGCGCCGTATGGGCGCAACCAACCTGATGGTCGAGCGCCGCCGCGGCGTGGTGCGGCGGCAAACGCTGGCGCGCCTTATTGAGGTCTACGCGGAACGCTTCGCCGATCCGGACGGACGGCTGCGCGCGAGCTTCGACATCATCTGGTTGTCGGGATGGGCGCCGCATGAGAACCAGCAGCAGCCGTTGCGGCCCGGCTCCGCGCGCATGCGGCTTGCCGATGCGCTCGGCACGCAGGAATTCTCGACGGGGGAGAAGTCAAATGGCGAGGGGCGATGAACGCGTGTCCTTACCGCAGTCCCGCGTTGACTTTGCCATAAAGACTGTTGGTGACCGTGTTTCCCACCCCGAAGACAATCGAGATGATGGCTGCAGCAATGCCGGAGGCGATCAAGGCGTATTCGATCGCGGTGGCGCCCTGCTCGTCGCCGAGGAACCGGCCGACACTACGTTTCGTATCTGAGAGAAAAGTCGAGTTCCCGGCCATCTAAACCATCCTGGTCACAGCAGACCCGTCAGGTGGGCGATCAGAGGCTCGTCCGCCGGCGGCATCGGATATTCGCGCAGCCGGTTCGGTCGGACCCAGGCAAGGCGTTGGCCTTCCCTCGGCGTCACCGTTCCGTCCCACCGCCGGCACACGAACAGCGGCATCAGCAGGTGGAACTCGGGATAGGCGTGGCTCGCGAACGTCAGCGGGGCCAAGCACGCTTCCCTGACGACGATTCCCAGCTCCTCCTTGAGTTCGCGGATCAGACTGTCCTCGGGCCGTTCGCCGCTCTCCACTTTGCCGCCGGGGAACTCCCACAGGCCCGCCATCGATTTGCCGGGCGGGCGCTGTGCCAACAGCACGCGCGCGTCCACGTCGATGAGGGCGCAAGCGGCGACGAGGACGAGTTTGGCGCTCACGACCTTGGCCGACGTTACCGGGCCGAGACTTAAGGCCCGCTGAATAGGTTTAGTTAACTGTGCCTTAGAACGAGATGGAAATACCGATCAGGAGCGGTAGTCGGCATTTATCTTGATGTAGCCCTCGTTGAGATCGCACGTGAGGACGCGGTCGCGTGCCTGCCCGAGGCCAAGCGCAACTTTGATGGAGATCTCCGCCTGTTTCATGTAGGCAGAGACCTTGGCCTCGTCATAAGCCGGATCGCGTGCCCCGCGGTGCGCCACGCGGATGTCGCCGAACCAGATCGATAGGCGATCGCGGTCGGCCGGTTCGCCCGCCTTGCCGACGGCCATCACGACCCGGCCCCAGTTGGCGTCCTCCCCGGCGACCGCCGTTTTGACCAGCGGCGAATTCGCGATCGACCAAGCGATGCGGCGGGCGGAACGTTTTGACGTCGCCCCCTCGATGATCACCTCGATGAGCTTGCGCGCGCCCTCTCCGTCGCGGGCGATCTGCTCGGCAAGGGAGTCGAGCACCTGTTGGAACGCACGGCGGAAATCGCCGAGCCGGCGGTCACCGGCGCGCGCAATAGCGGGGGCTCCGCGCGCGCGGGCGGCGCCGGTCGCGAACGCCAGCAACGTGTCTGAGGTCGAGGTGTCGCCGTCGACCGTCACGGCGTTGAAGCTGTCGACGACACCCTCCTTGACGAGGGCCTGCAGCGCCGACGCGGCGATTGGAGCGTCGGTGAACACGAAGGCCAGCATGGTCGCCATATCGATGCCGATCATGCCGGAGCCTTTGGCGATCCCGTTGATGGCAACGGTAGCATCGCCGAGCTTGGCGGTGGCGGTCGCGACCTTCGGGAAGGTGTCGGTGGTCATGATCGCCTTGGCGGCATCCATCCAGCCGTCGGGCGTCGCACGGGCGACGAGGTCGTCCATCACCCCGGCAAACTTCTGGGCCGGAAGCGGCTCGCCGATGACGCCGGTCGAACCCATGAAGATTTGGCCGGGCCGGCAGCCGATCGCCTTGGCGGCGAGGTCCGCCGTGAGTTTCACCGCCGCGCGCCCGCTTTTGCCGGTGAACGCGTTGGCATTTCCGGAATTGACCACCAGTCCTCGCGCCGAACCGGCCGAAAGCCGCGCGCGGCACCATTCGACCGGCGCGGAAGGACACCGGGACTGCGTGAGAACGCCCGCCGCGGTCGTCCCCTTGTCGAGCACCGCCAGCAGCACGTCGGTGCGGCCGACGTAACGCAGCCCGGCCGCTGCGACGGCCAAACGCACGCCGGCGATTTCCGGCAAGGCAGGAAAGCTCGTCGGCGCGAGCGGCGAGACGGTGGGCATGGGACCACTATGGCTTGGCCGGTTGAACCGGTTGAACCGGTTGAGCAGGTTGGGCCGGCTGGGCCACCGGCTGATCGAGCCGCTCGACCTTGGCATCCGCCCGGAGTTTGGTGATCAGCTCAGCCTGCGCCTTGCGCACCAGATGGGTCGCAAGCTGCTCGCGCACCTGGTCGAAGGTGGGCACTTGGCGCTCGCGCTTGTCCTCGACCTTGATGACGTGCCAGCCGAAACGGGTGTGGACCGGCTCGGAAATCTGTCCCTTTTCCAGCTTGAATGCCGCTTCCGCGAATTCCGGCACCATTTCGTCCTTGGGGAAATAGCCGAGATCGCCGCCTTCGGAGGCTCCTGGATCGGTCGACTTCTTCTTGGCAAGTTCGGCGAAATCGGCGCCGTTCTTGAGTTCCGCGATGACCGCCTTCGCCTCGTCCTCGGTCTTGACCAGGATGTGCCGTGCCCGCACCTCCTGCTGGCCGGCCATCTGCTTGGCGGCTTCATCGTAGAGCTGGTGCATGGCCGCGTCGGAAACCGCCGCCTTGGCCTCCGATTGCAACAGCAGGTCCATGAGGATTTTGCTGCGGTAATAGGCGAGGCGCTGCTTGAACGCCTCGCCGTCGGCAAGGTTGCGGCCTTCGGCCGCCTTGGCGACCAACGACATGTCGGTGAGGTAACTCGTCAGATATTCGCGCCGGCTTTCCGGCGGGATCTGCGAAAGATTCGCGCCGATATCCTCCTCGGCGATCGCGACATCGCTCGCCTTGATATCGGCTCCGTTGACCCGGGCGACGATCTGGTCGGCGTTCTGCGCATCGGCACGCAGCCCAAACGCCAATGCCAGCACGATCACCGCGAGGAGCGCGAGCGCACCAGATGCGAGGGGGAACAAACGAGTCCGCACGAGCGGACGCAACAACGAATGCATGGGTCGATCCTTGGGATTGGGAAGAGGTCGCCCGGCAAATGCGGCCGGACAGTTGCGCAACGGATAGGGCTTGGCAATGGCCGAAAAGCGGCAGCGCGCGTGAGAAGGCGGCAATTGACAAGGGCCAGACCCCCTCCTATCTCTCGCTTATTCCCGCCGCAACCCGAAAAGCGCCGTATTGTGAGGGGCATCGCGATGCACGATCGGGCGGCGGTGTTCCGGGTTCGCACCAAAAAAGGCTTCCCACCGTTGCGGTCGCTGGTCGTACATTCGGACCGTTCAGCCTTGACCCAACGGACTGTCGCATCGACATCCTCATGATCGACAGGACATCGGCGCCGCGGCGCCCGACAGGATTTCCGGCATGATCGGCGCAGCGCTTCTTAGCAAGGTGTTCGGTTCATCCAACGAGCGGCGCATCAAGAGCTATCGGCCGCGCGTCGACGAGATCAACGCCCTGGAAAAGGAGCTCGAAGCCCTCTCGGACGAGGCGTTGCGCGCGCGCACCGACGAGTTCAAGCGTCAGCTCGGCGACGGGAAAACGCTCGACGACATTCTGGTGCCGGCCTTCGCCACCGTGCGCGAGGCCTCCAAACGCACGCTCGGGCAGCGCCACTTCGACGTGCAGTTGATCGGCGGCATGGTGCTGCACGAAGGCCGCATCTCCGAGATGAAGACCGGTGAAGGCAAGACGCTGGTCGCCACCTTGCCGGTCTATCTCAACGCGCTCGCCGGCCGCGGCGTGCACGTCGTTACCGTCAACGATTACCTCGCCCGGCGCGACGCCGAGTGGATGGGGCAGATCTACGGTTTCCTCGGCCTCTCGGTCGGCGTGATCGTGCACGGTCTCGATGACGACGAGCGCCACAAGCAATACGCTTGCGACGTGACCTACGGCACCAACAACGAGCTGGGCTTCGACTATCTGCGCGACAACATGAAGTACCGGCTCGAAGATATGGTCCAGCGCGGCCACGTCTTCGCGATCGTCGACGAAGTGGACTCGATCCTGATCGACGAGGCGCGCACGCCGTTGATCATCTCCGGGCCGCTCGACGACCGTTCCGATTTCTACAACACGATCGACACCTTCATCCTCAAGCTCGAAAAGTCCGACTACGAGGTCGACGAGAAACAGCGCACCGTCAACCTCACCGAGGCCGGCATGGAGCGCATGGAGCAGTGGCTGCGCGAAGCCAACCAGCTCAAATCGGATTCGCTCTACGACGTCGAGAACGTCTCGGTCGTCCATCACGTCAACCAGGGCCTGCGCGCGCACAAGCTGTTCCAGCGCGACAAGGACTACATCGTGCGCAACGGCGAGGTCGTGATCATCGACGAGTTCACCGGGCGCATGATGCCGGGACGCCGCTATTCGGAAGGGCTGCATCAGGCGCTGGAAGCGAAAGAACACCAGCCGATCCAGCCGGAGAACCAGACGCTCGCCTCGATCACGTTCCAGAATTATTTTCGGATGTACGAGAAGCTTGCCGGCATGACCGGCACCGCCGCGACCGAAGCGGACGAGTTCCTCGACATTTACGGCCTCGAGGTCCTCGAGGTGCCGACCAACATGCCGATGATCCGCGAGGATCAGGACGACGAGGTCTACCGTACGGCGGAAGAAAAATACCAAGCGATCCTGCACGAGATCGAGAAGGCGAACCAGCGCCTGCAGCCGGCCCTCGTCGGCACCGTCTCGATCGAGAAGTCGGAACTGCTGGCCGAATATTTGAAGAAGAACGGCTATAAACAGATCGACTTCACCGACCCCAAGGCAATGGAGCGTGTCTACGCGGCCGCCCGGGCGGGGCGCCCGAGCAAACAATTCGCGGTGCTCAACGCCCGCTTCCACGAGCAGGAAGCCTACATCGTCGCCGAGGCGGGCGTGCCGGGCGCGATCACGATCGCGACCAACATGGCGGGCCGCGGCACCGACATCAAACTCGGCGGCAATCCCGACATGCGCATCGCGCAGGAGAGCGCCGACATTGAGGACCCGGAAGCGAAGCAGGCAAAGGTTGCCGAAATCCGCGCCGAGGTCGAGCGCTTCCGCGAGATCGTGCTCAAGGCCGAGGAGACGGTCGAGATCGAGCCCGCCAAGGGAAACAAACCCGCCAAGACCGAGACCAAGCAGGGCGGCCTCTACATCATCGGCACCGAACGCCACGAATCCCGCCGCATCGATAACCAGCTGCGCGGCCGGTCGGGACGCCAGGGCGATCCCGGCCGATCGAAATTCTTCCTCTCGCTCGAAGACGACCTGATGCGCATCTTCGGCTCGGACAAGCTCGACGGCATGCTCACCCGGCTCGGCCTCAAGGAGGGCGAGGCGATCATCCATCCGTGGATCAACAAGGCACTGGAAAAGGCGCAGAGCAAGGTCGAGGCGCGCAACTTCGATATCCGCAAGAATATCCTCAAGTACGACAACGTGATGAACGACCAGCGCAAGGTCGTGTTCGATCAGCGCGTCGAGCTGATGCGCGACGAGAACGTTGCCGACACGATCACCGACATGCGCCACGGGGTGATCGACGAACTCGTCGCCAAGCACGTGCCCGAGAACGCCTATCCAGAACAATGGGACACCCCCGGACTCAAGGACGAGCTGCAGCGCGTGTTGGGCCTCGACCTGCCGGTCGACCAATGGGCGAAGGAAGAGGGCATCGCCGGCGAGGAGTTGCTGCATCGCATCGAGCGTCGCGGCGACGAGCACATGGCCGCCAAGGTCGCGCAGTGGGGCCCCGACGTCATGCGCTACGTCGAGAAGTCGATCCTGCTGCAAACGCTCGATCATCTCTGGCGCGAACACCTGCTCATGCTCGAGCACCTGCGCCAGGTGATCGGCCTGCGCGGTTACGGCCAACGCGATCCGCTCAACGAATACAAGACCGAAGCCTTTACCCTGTTCGAGACGCTGATCGGCAATCTGCGCCAGGAGGTCACCCGCTGGATGATGACGGTGGAGTTCCAGTTCGCTCCGCCCGAGCCGACGCCCGCGCCGATGTTCGAAGTCCATATGGATCCATTGACCGGCGAGAACGAGCGAGCCCTCGAATTCGCCGGCGCGACGCTCGGCGGCGGCACGGCGGAAC
>JAFAUQ010000207.1 GCA_019243195.1 Hyphomicrobiales bacterium | reverse complement strand
TTTTTTGAGCGATTTTGCCGAAGTGTCCTGCAGCGCCAGCCCGCCGAGCGGCAGCGTCACGCCGGCCTTGACGCGCGTATTGTGTACGTCGACGAGTTCGAGCGAGCCGCCGCCGAGATCGCCGACAATGCCGTCGGGGCGGTATATGCCGGAAACGACGCCGAGCGCCGAGTACTGCGCCTCGCGCCGGCCTGAGAGCACATCGACATCGGCTCGGCAGACGCGGGCGGCTTCGGCAATGAAGGCGCGTCCGTTGGTGGCATCGCGGCAAGCTGCGGTCGCGAGCACCCACAGCTTGCGCACGCCGACGGTGTCCGCAAGCGCGCGGAAGCGGCGCAACGCCTGGAGCGCCTTCTCCACCGCCTCGGCATTGAGGAGCCCGGTCGATTGCACCTCGCGGCCGAGGCCGGCCAGCACTTTTTCGTTGAAGATCGGGGTCGGACTGCGCGCGAGGCCTTCGTAGATGACCACGCGCACCGAGTTCGAGCCGATGTCGATAACGGCGATCGGCGGGCCGTGGGCGAGCCGGCCCTGCGCCTCCTCGGGCTCGGGCGGTGCCAACCGCCTAAGCGCGGTCACGCTGGCGGACGAGGCTGCGCGGAGACGATTCCTTGAGGGATTTGCCACGGCCGGACAGGCTCGGATTGGTCATGAAATACTTGTGGGCATTGAACGGCTCCTCGCCGGCGGCGGCCTTTATGCGCACCGAGGTCCCGTCTGGCAAGAACTTCCAGCTCTGCTCGTTGTCCTTGAAGTTGGCGATCATGATCTGGCCGAGCACTTGCTCGTGCACCGTGGGATTGAGGATCGGGCACAGAACTTCGACACGGCGGTCGAGGTTGCGCGGCATCAGGTCGGCGGAAGAGATGTAAACCGCCGCGCGCGGATGCGGCAGGCCGTGGCCGGCGCCGAAGCAGAAGATGCGGCCATGCTCGAGGAAGCGCCCGACGATCGATTTGACCCGGATGCGTTCCGAGAGTCCGGGCACACCCGGACGCAGACAGCAGATGCCGCGCACGACGAGATCAATCTCGACCCCGGCGCGCGACGCGGCATAGAGCGCGTCGATCACCTCCGGGTCCACCAGCGCATTCATCTTCATCCAGATGGCGCCGGACCGGCCGGCTTTGGCGTGGGCGATCTCCTGGCGGATGTGATCGAGGATGCGGCGGCGCAGGTTGAGCGGCGAGACCGCCATCTTCTCAAGTTCGGCGGGCTCGGCGTAGCCGGTGATGAAATTGAACACGCGCGCGACGTCACGGGCGATGACCGGGTCGGCGGTGAAGAACGACAAATCCGTGTAAATGCGCGCGGTCACCGGGTGATAATTGCCGGTGCCCACGTGCACGTAGGATGAGAGCGAGCCGCCCTCGCGCCGCACCACCAGGGAGAGCTTGGCGTGCGTCTTCAGCTCGATGAAGCCGAACACGACCTGCGCGCCGGCGCGTTCGAGGTCGCGCGACCAGCGGATGTTGGCCTCCTCGTCGAAGCGCGCCTTAAGCTCCACGAGTGCCGTGACGGACTTGCCGGCCTCGGCCGCCTCGACCAGCGCCTTGACGATCGGGCTGTCGAAGGAAGTGCGGTAGAGTGTCTGTTTGATCGCGACCACGTTGGGATCGCGTGCCGCCTGATTGAGGAACTGCACCACCACGTCGAAGGATTCGTAAGGATGATGGACGATGAGATCCTTTTGCCGGATGGCGGCAAAGCAGTCGCCGGCGTGATCGCGGATGCGCTCGGGAAAGCGCGGGTTGTAGGGCACGAACTCGAGGTCCGGGCGGTCGACACCGGCGGTGAGTTGCGAAAGTTCGTTGAGCGCCAGAACGCCGTCGACGAGGAAAACTTCGTCGTCCGCCACCGCGAGCTCGCGTTGCACGAAACGGCGCAGCTCGGCCGGCATCGCCATTTCCATTTCCAGCCGGATCACTGATCCGCGGCGGCGCCGCTTGAGCGCGGTCTCGAACAGCCGCACCAGGTCTTCCGCCTCTTCCTCGATTTCCACCTCGGAGTCGCGGATGACGCGGAACGCGCCCTGCCCTTTCACCGAGTAACCGGGAAACAGACGCGAGATGAAGAGCCCGGTCGCCTGTTCGAGCGTGATCAGGCGCGCGACGCTGCTCTCCGGCGCGTTCGGGAGCCGGATGAACCGCTCGATGCGGTTGGGCACCCGGATGAGCGCATTCATTGATTTGTTGTCACTGGTGCGCACCAAGTGGAGCGCGATCGAGAAGCCCAAGTTGGGAATGAACGGGAACGGATGCGCCGGATCGATGGCGAGCGGCGTGAGCACCGGGAAGACGTGGTGGAGGAAATGATCCTCGAGCCAAGCCTTCTCGTGCTTCGTCACCTCCGGACCGTCGACCAGCACCACGCCTTGTTCGACCAAATCCTTGCGCAATTCGCGCCAGCGCGCCTGCTGGTCGCTCGCCAAGCTCCCCACTGCCTCGCGGATACGGGCGAGTTGCTCGCTCGGCGTGATCCCGTCCGGGCTGCGCGTGGTAACGCCCGCGCGCACTTGACCCTTGAGCCCGGCCACGCGGACCATGAAGAACTCGTCAAGGTTATTGGCGGAAATCGACAGGAACCGGACCCGCTCCAGCAGCGGGTGGCCTTCGTTGGCGGCCTCTTCCAGCACGCGGCGGTTGAAGTGCAGCCAGGATAATTCGCGATTGATGTAGCGATCCGGGCTGGTGGCGATGTCGAACGGAACGACCGTGGGTGCGGGGGCGCTTTCCGATCGAACCGGGGAAAATGGCAACTGCTCCGCTAAATCAACTGCTTCGACGCGATCTGCCATGTGAAACCTTAACGAAACCCAGGCGCGGTCTCCCACGCCCGAAACGTGCCTGCTTCCATGATGGCGCCCGACCAGGGGGTCGCGTCAAGACGGCGCCCCGCGCAGCATTTCCGCCGCCAAGGCGCGCGTAACCGGCCGGCGTAGCCGCAACGCCTCGCGATCGAGCCGCTCGACCGCGGCGCGGGCGGCCGCAAAGGATCGATCGATGCGCTTCAGCAGATAAGTAAGCAGGCTTTCGTCCACCGCGAGCTGCCGATCGGCGAAAAGCTTCACCAGGACGGCCCGCAGGAGCGCGTCATCAGGCGGCCCCACCTCGACCACCGGAAGGGCGCGCAGGCGAGAAGCGAGATCCGCAACCTTGAGCACCCAACCGCTCGGTGCCGCCGCCGCGGTCATCAGCATGTAGGCCCCCTGCTCCCGCGCCAGGTTGATCAGGTGGAACATCGCCCGCTCGTCGACCGCCTCGGCGGCGACATTCTCGATCACCAGCGCGCCGGTCGACAATGCGCGCAGAAGGTTCGCCTCGCCAAGCGCGCGCGCGGCGAGAAACCGCGCACCGGCTGCTTCCGCCCAGATCGCCGCAAGGTGGCTTTTGCCGGAGCCCTCCGGGCCGATCACCGCGAGCAGCCGGTCCGGCCAGTCGGGCCAGCGTTCGACCATCGCGAGCGCGGCGCGGTTCGACGGACCTTCTAGAAAATCCTCGCGCGCGAAGCTCGTGTGATGAGCGAGCGCGAAAGCCAGTTGGCGCGGCGGCAATGGCGCGGGCATCAGAGCGTGATCTTGTTGGGACGCGTCAGCCGATCGCCTCGTCGGATCCCATGTGCCGCACCCACTCGCGCACGTAAGCCGCCACCGAGAGCAGGGTCAACAGCGTGACCACTCCCATAGCGGCGGCAACGACCCAGTCCGCCACGATATGCAGCCCGAGCGAAGCGAGCACGATTCCGGCGAACACGATTTGCGCCGCGGTATTGAGCTTGGAAACAAGAAGCGGCTTCATGGGCAGCGGTTTCCCCACCAACCACGCCAGCAGCACCGCACTGACGATCATGATATCACGCGAGACGACCAGGATCACCAGCCAGCGCGGTATTTCGCCGGCCACGCCGAGGGTGACGTAAATCGAGACGATCAACGCCTTGTCGGCGAGCGGATCGAGATACGCGCCAAGCTCGCTGGTCATGCCGAAGCGTTTGGCGAGATAGCCGTCGATCGCGTCGCTTAAGCCCGCGGCGAGGAACAGGATAAAGGCGGCAAGCATCCAGCCGGTCATGATCGCCCACACCATGATCGGAACGGAGAGGATGCGCGCAAGCGTAATGAGATTGGGAATGCTCAAACGGCGCCCCCGGCACTCTGGCAGGGAAATAGACCGACCGCGTCAGCTTGCCAAGCGGCGCCAGTCCGGCCCGCCGGCATTGCGCTTGTGGCATTTCCGCCATAAGCGGGGCGCGCCGCCATCGCTCCGACGAAGCCGCCGAATGATCCGCAGACGCGTCGCCATCCTCATTTCCGGTCGGGGCTCGAACATGTCGGCGCTCATCGAGGCCGCCAAGGCCGCCGATTACCCTGCGGAAATCTCCCTGGTGATTTCCAACCGCCCGGATGCCGCCGGCCTCGCGTGGGCGCGGGCGGAGGGCATTCCCACGGCTGTGGTCGATCACACGACCTACGGCCAGGATCGCGAGGCGTTCGAGCGCGCGCTGCAGGCCGTGCTCGAGGTACACCGGATCGAGTTCGTATGCCTTGCCGGGTTCATGCGGCTGCTTTCACCGTGGCTGGTCGAGCGCTGGCACGGCCGCATGCTCAATGTTCACCCGGCGCTGCTGCCCGCGTTCAAAGGGCTCGATACTCATCGGCGCGCGCTCGCGGCCGGCGCCAAAGTGCACGGTGCGACGGTGCATCTGGTCGCGGCCGAGGTCGATTCCGGCCCCATCATCATGCAGGAAACAGTCCCGATCGTAACCGGCGATACCGTCGAGACGCTCGCCGCCCGCGTGCTCGAAGCCGAGCACCGTATCTATCCTGAGGCGCTCAAGAAGCTCGCGAGGGCGGCAAACAAATAAAAATAACCCCCGGCCGAAGGGCCGGGGGAAACGCAATCAACCCGCTGCGTGCGTCGCTACGCGGCGATGTCAACTGACCTTAAGATTTTCCGCCGAGGTCTTCCCCCGATTGGTGACAAGCTCGTATTCGACCACCTGACCCTCATTGAGGGTATTGAGCCCGGCCCGCTCCACGGCCGAGATGTGAACGAATACGTCCTTGTCGCCGGTTTGCGGCCTGATGAAGCCGTAACCTTTAGTCGGGTTGAACCATTTGACGGTGCCTTTCTGCATCGTCGGTCTCCTGGTAGTTTAAGTAATCCTCACGTGGCCATGCACCGCCGCACGCCGCGCCACAACCCGGTTTTTGGAGAGGTCCGAAACGATCGCGCCCCCAGGGCACGGCAGGCCGGAACGGCCAAAATCAGATTGCGCGCTAAACATACCACCAGAATCGGGCTAGAGAAAGGCGCCCCGCGATGCCGGCATGACGGCTCGGGTAGCCATGCGTGGATTGCAGCGCGTCACGGAGGAGCCCGCAAAATAATGAGAATAGCGAAATTTGTCGTCAAATCGCGATCGGATTCTACTCCGGCTCGGTTCCAGGGCAGGATTTTCCCCGGTGACTGGAGAACTCGGAACTCATCAGGACCGCTCACGCGGCCCGCTTCACCCAGACGTGATTGTCATGGAAGGCCGCGCCACCGAAGGGCGCGATGGCGTCGGCACCCGTGAGCGTGTTGATGCCGCGGCCGTCCTCGAAAGTCGCATTGGGAAATACAGATTCCACGATGAGAACACCGCGCCGAACGCCAGCGAACATGGTCGCGTGCAGCCGCACTTCACCGCGCCGGTTGCCGAGCACGACCTTGTCCCCGTCGGCGATCCCCAGCGCGGCGGCATCATCGGGATGAATCATCACGTGCGGGCGTTCCTCGGCCGCTCGCGAGGTCGGCGTCTCGGTGAATGACGAGTTGAGGAACGAGCGCGCCGGCGAGGTCGCCAGCCGAAATGGATGTTCCGCGTTGGCTTCTTCGATCGCGGTCCAGTGATCGGGCAGGCCGGGCATGGTCTGGAATGGCCCGACCGGCCGCCCCTGTCGTGGGAACGGCACTTTCGGCCACTCGGGCTTGAAGCGGAATTTGCGGTCGGGCCAGGCAAAGCCGTCGAGGTAATGCGCGGTCGCGAAGTCGGGCTGACAATCGATCCAGTGCTTCTCCTCGAGTTCGGCGAGCGTACCCCACCCCGAATTGAGGAGCGTCCAATCGATCAGCTCGCGCGGCGTCATGGTGAAGCCGGAATGATGCGCGCCGAGGCGTGCGGCGAGCGCGCAGATGACCTCGTGGTTCGAACGGCATTGTCCGGGCTGCTCGATCAGCTTCGGCCCTAGAATGATGTATTGGTGTCCGCCGCCCTGATAAATGTCGTCGTGCTCCATGAACATGGTCGCCGGCAGCACCACGTCCGCCATTTTGGCGGTCTCAGTCATGAACTGCTCGTGCACGCAAATGAATAAATCCTCGCGCGCGAACCCGCGTTTGACCCGCGTCTGCTCCGGAGCAACCGATACCGGATTCGTATTCTGAATAAAGAGTGCGGTCACCGGGGGCCCACCCTCGAGCGCCTGGGGCTCGCCATCGAGGATCGGACCGATACGCGATTGATCGAGGGTGCGCACCGCGGAATCGCGGACGTCATGGCCCTCGATCATCGATTTGTTCCAGTGGTAGATGTCGCCGTTGTTGTGGAAGGCGCCGCCGCCTTCGTAGCGCCATGCGCCGGTGACGGCTGCGATACAGCTTGCCGCATGCATGTTGACCGCGCCGTTGCGCGAGCGTGAGAAGCCGTAGCCGAGGCGGAAATAGGCGCGCTGACGCTCGCCGACGAGCCGCGCGAACGCCTCGATCGTTTCCACGTCGCATCCGGTGATGCGCGAGGCCCATTCCGGGGATCGCTCGCGCACGTGAGCTTCGAGTTCATGCGGAACGTCGGTGTAGCGTTCCAGATAATCGCGGTCGGCCTTGCCGTCGCGGAACAGGCAATGCATCACCGCGCAAGCGAGCGCGGCATCGGTCCCGGGGCGTACCAGCACCGGCAGGTCCGCCTGTTCCATGGTGCCGTTCATGTAGACGTCGACCGCGACGATCTTGGCGCCACGCTCCTTGCGCGCCCGCACCGCGTGGGTCATCACATTGACCTGGGTGTTGACCGCATTGGTCCCCCAGATCACCACGAGATCCGACTTCGCCATCTCGCGCGGATCGGGACCGGCAAGCCGGCCGGTCCCGGCGATGTAGCCGGTCCATGCGGGATTGACGCAGATGGTGGAGAAGAAGCCGGAATATTTCTTGGCATGGCGCAGGCGGTTGATGCCGTCGCGCATCACCAGGCCCATGGTGCCGGCATAGTAGTAAGGCCAGACCGTCTGCGCGCCGTAGCGACTCTCGGCGGCGAGAAGCTTTTCGGCCACGAGATCGAGCGCGGCATCCCACGAGGCTGAGGCGAATTCGCCCGAGCCCTTCGGACCTTTACGCACCAGCGGTTCAACCAAGCGATCGGGGTGATGAATGCGCTCGGCGTAGCGCGCGACCTTGGCGCAGATGACGCCATCGGTATAGGCGTTGTCGCGCGCTCCACGCACCCGGCCGATGGTGCGCTCGTCGAGCAGCTCGACTTCGAGCGCGCAGGTCGAGGGGCAATCGTGCGGACAGGCGGAATATCCGATCCGGCGTGCGAGGTCGGGATCGCGGACCGCTTTATTCATCGCTGTTTCTTTTCCTGCTCATGATTCGACTGCCGTCGTCCGACGCGAGCGAAAGGACCACAGGGCCGCCGCCAATACGATGACCGCGCCGATCAGCCAGGACGCCACCCGGATGGGGTCCGCGGTGATTTCCGGCCCGTGATTTGCGCCCCCTCCGAAGATAATGGATTGAGGGGCGAATGTCAGGGTCGCCGTTTCCGGGAGAAAATGCCTTACCGCGGGGTCTTCGACGATCAGGTCGCCGGCGATCCCGCCGAGCAATGCCGCCCCCACCCATACCAGCGCCGGAAAGCGTTCGAGCAGCGCCATGATCAGCGCGGCGCCGAAGATGACGATCGGGATACTCACCATGAGCCCCAATCCCAGGAGCACGTAGCTTCCCCTCGCCGCCGCCGCTACGGCAATAACGTTATCGAGACTCATGATCACGTCGGCCACGACGATGATGCGCACGGCTCGCCACAGATCGTCGACCGCTTCGACGTGATGCTCGTCGGCATCGGAAACCAGCAGACGAAATGCGATCCACAGCAGCGCGCAACCGCCGAGGAGCTTAAGGTAGGGCAGCGTCATTAAAGTCGAGATGACGCCGGTGAAGACGATCAGCAATACCGAGGCGACGCCGGCCCCGATGACCATGCCCCACTTGCGTTGCGACTTCGGCAGCTTGCGACATGCGAGCGCAATCAAGATCGCGTTGTCGCCCGACAACAGAATATTGATTAAGATGATCTCAAAAACGGTCGTCCAGAATCCGATCTGATAGATCTGTTCCATCCGCGGCGCGGTCTTCAACCGCCAAGCAGGATCAGCCGACGATCTCGTTTCCCGAGAAGAACTGGCCGATCTCGGTGACGGCAGTTTCGGGAGCGTCCGACCCGTGCACCGAATTTTCTCCAACATTGCGGCCGTGCAGCTTGCGGATGGTGCCGGGCGCAGCCTTAGCCGGGTCGGTCGCGCCCATGATCTCGCGATATTTGGCGATCGCGTTCTCGCCTTCCAGCACCTGCACGACGACCGGCCCTGAGGTCATGAAATCGACCAGTTCACCGAAGAACGGCCGCTCGCGGTGGACCGCATAAAACGTTTCCGCTTCCGCCCGGCTCATGCGCAAACGCTTCTGCGCGATGATGCGCAAACCGGCCTGCTCGATCAGCGCGTTGATAGCACCGGTCAGATTGCGTTTGGTCGCGTCCGGTTTGATGATCGAGAATGTGCGCTCGACCGCCATCGACACCATCCTGGGCTGGGAAACTTAAAAGCGTGACTCGCCGGCGGCTTATAGCCCGTGCAGCCGCGCAGCGGCAAGGCGCCGCTGTTCGCATGCCCGCACAACCCCTGTCGGAACGGGCGCGTTGTTTAGACTCTTGAAGCGCGCCTGCGGCTGGAGCACACTCCGGCCCACTTCGAACCTCCAGGGAATCAGACCTTGCCGCAAGTTTGGCAAATTTGGCGAACGACCGTGCCGGCGGCGGCCGCGCTTGCGTTGACGCTTGCAGGCTGCTCACTGGATTCGGGTTTGTTCTCGAAGAGCGATCCGAAGGCGGACGCGACGTTTGCTCTCAATCAAGCGCCCAAGGGCGAAGACAGACATCGCGTAGTGACGGCGGCCGATCTGATCGATGCCAAAGGGAACTGCGCCGGAGAAGCGGCAGCCCCCCAGGCGCTCAACTTCACCGCAGGCCCGCAAAGCGGCGCGGCGGCGCAGAACCCAGCACCGGGAGTGGCGCCCGGCGTGGCGCCGGTGGTCAGGACGGGCGTCGGGCTCGGCATGACCGAATGCGACGTGGTGCGGACGCTCGGGCACACCGACCGGATTGAGATTTCGACCAACGACCGCGGGCTGCGCAGCGTAACGTTGACCTATTTGACCGGCGAGCGGCCGGGTATCTACCGGTTCGAGGCCGGGCGGTTGGACTCGCTCGAGCGGGTCGATGAAGCGCCGGTCGCGCACAAACCTGCCAAGCCGAAGAAAGCGGTCAAGAAACAACCGCCGGCGTAGAACATCTCACGTGCTTGCCGCTTCGTAGGCGGCACTGGCGGACAGCCATTCCTCTTCGCTGCGCGCGAGCGCCGCGGCAGCTTCGCTGCGGGCCTTGGCGTGGGCCGCTGCCCGCGCCGGATCGCGGACCAAGAGATCGGGCGCCGCAAGCGTCGCGTCGATGCGTTCGAGTTCGCGGCTCAAGCGCGCCATTTCTTCTTCCGCCGCGGCAATGCGTGCCCGCAACGGTGCGAGCTCGCTGCGCATCTGCGCCGCCCTACGTCGGCGTTCGCTGCGCGAGGCGCGCCCGCCGCTGCCGGACGCGCGCGGCCCATCCATTTTCTCGTCATACCGACCCGCGAGGACCTCGCGACGATAATCATCGAGGTCGCCGTCAAACGGCGTGACGCCGCCGCCGGCAACGAGCCACAGCCGCTCGGCACAGGCGTCGAGCAAATATCGATCGTGCGAGACCAGGATCACCGCCCCGGCGTAGGCATTGATCGCCGCGATGAGCGCGGCACGCGCATCAATGTCGAGGTGATTGGTCGGCTCGTCGAGAATCAGAAGATGCGGCCCGGAATAGGTGGCAAGCCCGATCAGCAACCGCGCCTTCTCGCCGCCCGATAGCTGCACCACCGGCGTATCGGCGGCTGCGCCGGAAAAGCCGAAGCCGCCGAGCTGCGCGCGCACCCGCGCTTCCGGCGCCTCCGGCATCAGCCGGCGCATGTGCGTATAGGGACTGCCGGAAGTATCGAGTTCGTCGAGCTGGTGCTGCGCGAAGTACCCGACTTGCAGCCGCTCCGCCCGCACCATTTGTCCGGCCTGCGGCGCCAGCCGGCTGGCAAACAGTTTTGCCAGCGTCGACTTGCCGTTGCCGTTGCGGCCGAGAAGCGCGATGCGGTCATCGCTGTCCACCCGCAACGTCAACCGGCGGAGCACGGGATCGGCCGGAACGTAGCCCACCGAAACGCCGTCGAGGGCGATGATCGGGGGCGACAGCTCCTTTTCCGGAGACGGAATCTCGATCGTCCGCGCCTCTTCCTCCACCAGCGCGGCCTGCGGTTCGAGCTTGGCGAGAAGCTTGAGCCGGGATTGCGCCTGGCGCGCCTTCGTCGCCTTGGCGCGGAACCGCTCGACGAACGCCATGATGCGGCGCCGCTCGGTCTCGCGCTTCTTGGCTAGCTTGGCGTCGAGCGCCTGGCGCTCCTCGCGCTGGCGTTCGAAGGCGGAGTAGCCGCCGCGGTAGAGCGAAAGCCGCCCGCGCTCGAGATGCAGGATGTGATCGACCGCCTGATCGAGCAAGTCGCGGTCGTGGCTGATGATGATGACGGTGCGTGGATAGCGTGCGAGATGATCCTGCAGCCACAGCGTTCCTTCGAGGTCGAGATAATTGGTCGGCTCGTCGAGCAGCAACAAATCGGGTTGGGCGAACAGCGCCGCCGCCAACGCGACGCGCATCCGCCACCCGCCGGAAAATTCCGTGCAGGCCCGTTGCTGTTCGCTTGAATCAAAGCCGAGGCCGGCGAGGATCGCCGCCGCCCGCGCCGGTGCGGCGTGCGCTGCGATATCGGCCAGACGCGTCTGCACCTCGGCGACGCGCAACGGATCCTTTGCCGTCTCGGCTTCCGCCAGCAGGCGCGTGCGCTCCTCGTCGGCGGACAGGACCGTATCGATGAGGTTCTCCGGTCCGTCGGGCGCTTCCTGCGCGAGGCGACCTACGCTCGTACGTGCGGCAAAATCGATCCGCCCGCTCTCGATTGCGATCTCGCCACAGATGGCGCGAAACAGGCTGGTCTTGCCGGCGCCATTGCGGCCGACGAGGCCGACGCGCGCGCCGGGTCGAACCTGCACCGTGGCGCCGTCGATCAGAAGCCGGCCGGCCACGCGCACGCAAAGCTCGTTGATCGTCAGCATGCGGGATTTCTGGCGAAAGGGCTCTAGCGGCGCAACCGTGGGCCGGCACTACAGGCTCACGCCTTGCGTTGCCAGCGCCCCTCTTCGTCCGCTTGCCAATAAGTCGTGGCGAGGCCTTGCGCTTTCGCCTGCATCCAACGCGCGCGCGCGGCGGCAAGCGCATCAGGATCTTCGCCGTCGAACAGGAGAACGATGCGCTCGTAACCGTCCGCGTCGGCCGGCACGTCCGCTCCATCGATGAGGAATCTCACCGCGGCGCGGTTCGGGTTGTGGTCGCGCGTGGTGAGCAGCACAGGCTGCGACGCCGGGTCGGACTCGCGATCGGTGCCGTGCGGCAGAAATGAATCCTCACGATAGATCCATAAGTGCGCGTCGAGCGCCTCCACGCGCTCCTCGGACGACGCTTGCACGATGACCCGCCAACCGCGCGCGAGCGACTTTTCCAGCAACGGCGGCAGCACCTTTTCCAGCGGCTGGCGCTGCAAATGATAAAACAGCATCTCCGCCATGCGTGCGGGCCTCGCTCACCGCTCATAATGGTCGGCGACCAGGCGCTCGAGGAGCCGCACGCCCCAGCCGGATGCCCAACCACGATTGGTCTCGGTCTGCGGCGAGGAAAAGCCGGTCCCGGCGATGTCGAGATGCGCCCACGGCGTTTTGTCGACGAAGCGCTGAAGGAATTGCGCAGCGGTAATCGCGCCGGCCATGCGGCCGCCGGTGTTCTTCACGTCGGCAAATTTGGAATCGATCAGTTTGTCGTATTCGGCGCTCAAGGGCATGCGCCAGACGCGCTCGCCCGTGGCTGTGCCGGCCTTGGCAAGCCGCTCGGACAAACGATCATCATTCGAGAACAATCCGGCGTGCTCGTGCCCCAGCGAGACCACGATGGCCCCGGTGAGCGTCGCCAGATCGATCATGAACTTCGGCTTAAATCGACTTTTGACGTACCACAGCACGTCGGCGAGCACGAGACGGCCCTCGGCGTCCGTATTGATGATCTCGATCGTCTGGCCCGACATGGAAGTGACGATGTCGCTCGGGCGCTGCGCGTTGCCGTCCGGCATGTTCTCCACGAGGCCGATGGCGCCGACCGCGTTCACCGCCGCCTTGCGGCCGGCGAGCGCGTGCATCAATCCGACGACGCATGCCGCACCCGCCATGTCGCCCTTCATGTCCTCCATGCTGCCGGCAGGCTTGATTGAAATACCGCCAGTGTCGAAGCACACGCCCTTGCCGACAAAAGCAACCGGCGCGGCGCCGCTCTTGCCGCCGTTCCAGCGCATGATCACCACCCGGCTGGCATGCCGCGACCCCTGCCCCACGCCGAGCAGCGCGTTCATGCCAAGCTTCTTCATCGCGCGCTCATCGAGGACTTCGACGGTGACGCCGAGCTTGCGCAGCGTCGCGGCGCGCCGCGCGAATTCCTCGGGAAAGAGCACGTTGGGGGGTTCGTTGACGAGATCGCGCGCGACGAGGGTGCCGGCCGCGACCGCTTCGCGCTCGCTCCAAGCCTTGCGCGCGGCCTGGACATTGGCCACCCCGAACGTGAAGCGCCGCTGGGCGGGTCTCTCCTCGCCCTCCTTGCGCTTCGTCTTGTAGCGGTCGAAGGCATAGGCGCGCAGTTCAACCCCCAGCGCGACGTCGGCCGCCTGCTCGGGCTTCATCGGCCCGCCCGGAAACTCGAGAACGATCGTCGCCTCGCTGGCAGCCGCCGGTATCCGGCCCATGGCGGCACCGCCCAATTTGACGAAATCTTCGAGGTCCGCGGCCTTGCCGACGCCGATCACGATGAGTCGCGACGGCTTGAGCCCCTGGGGCGCCACGATATCGAGCGCAGCCCCGTTCTTTCCCTTGAAATTGTCGGCGGCGGCTGCCCGGGCGACAAGATCGCCGGCCGGCTTGAGCAGCGCCTGCGTAGCGGACCCGAATCGCAGGCCATCGTCGGCAAAGACCACCAGGACTCCCCGTGCCGGCGCAGCGATCGACCCGAATCCTGTGCGCAACCGATTGGCCATGGCGGCGAAAACCTCGTGCTTGGCTACTTTGCGGCGGGACGGTGGCAGGAGTGGCCCAGCGGCCGGGTTCAATACAGCATAGGCGTGCCGCTGGCGAGATCGGCTGCCGAACTCCTGCCATCAGTTGGGTTTACAGGATCGTGGGGAATTTCTAGGACTTGACCCGCACCGGGGGGTGCGGCGAGGGGCGCAACGGGGACGGGGGACGGCCCAGGCATAATGGGACGGATCGACCGCTATATTTTTCGCACCAGTTTTGGGGCGTTCGCGCTGATTCTCATCAGCCTGACCGCCGTGATATGGATCACGCAGGCATTGCGCGATATCGACCTGATCACCGGCCAGGGCCAGACGGTTCTGGTCTTCGTCGGCCTCACCGGTCTCATCATTCCGCTGCTGATGCTCGTGATTGCGCCGATAGCGCTGCTGATCGCGATCGCCTACACGATCAACAAGCTCAACACCGATTCCGAAATCGTCGTCATGAACGCGGCCGGGATGGCGCCGTGGCGCCTGTTCCGGCCGTTCCTGGGCGTTGCCGTCATCGTCGCGCTGCTGGTCGCCGCGCTCGCCGCCTACATATCGCCGTGGGGATTGCGCGAATTGCGCGACTGGGCGACCAAGGTGAAGACCGACGTGGTCGCCAATATCGTCCAGCCGGGCCGTTTCATCACCATCGAACCCGGCCTGACATTCCATCTGCGCGAACGCCGGCCCAACGGTCAGCTGGTCGGCATCTTCATGGACGACACGCGCGATCCCAAGGAACACGCGACGTTCCTCGCCGAGTACGGCGAGATTGTCGAAAGCAACAACAACAATTTCATGCTGCTCTACAACGGCAGCATGCAGCGCCTGGAGGCCGGCAAACTCGATCCCACCATCGTGCTGTTCGATCGCCATGCCTTCGACCTGTCGCACTTCAACGCCGGTGGCCCGCTGCAGCCCACCGTGTACGGCGCGCGCGAGCGCTCCCTTGCCGACCTGCTCAATCCGGATCCCGCGGACCGCCTGGTCAAAACCCAGCCGGGTCAGCTCAACGCGGAACTGCACGACCGGCTGACCGCCCCGTTCTACCCCATCGCCTTCGTAACGATCGCCTTTGCGATCCTGGGCGCGCCGCGCACGAGCCGGCAAAGCCGCGCGTTTTCGCTCGGGCTGGCGGTCGCCGGGATCGCCGCGCTCCGGTTCATCGGTTTCGCCGGCGTCGTCTTTGCCGTGCACACTCCGTCCGCCGTGTTCCTCATCTACGCCTCGCTTGCGGTCGGCACCGGGTGGGCCATCGTCGCGATTTCCCGCAACGCCGCGATCGAACCGCCGGCCATTCTCAGCGCCGCAGTGAATGCGGTCACCGAGCGGCTGACGCGCCGCCTCGCACCGACGTGAGCGGAGTTCCCCCATGATCCCGCTCACGCTCGCCCGTTATTTTGCCTCGCGTTTTCTTGCCGCCACCTTCACCGTTTTCGGCGGCGTGTTCGTGCTGGTGGTGCTGGTCGATTACATCGAGCTCACCCGGCGCGCCTCCGACATCAACGTCTCGCCGCTGATCGTGGCGCAGACCTCGCTGTTCCGCGTTCCGCAGGCAACCGAGCGCATGCTGCCCTTCTCGGTGCTGGTGGGCGCGATGGCGTGCTACCTCAACCTGTCGCGCCGGCTCGAACTCGTGGTCGCGCGCGCCGCGGGCATGTCGGCTTGGCAGTTCGTCGCCCCCGCAGTCGTCATCGCGATCCTCATCGGCAGCGTTGTCACCACGGCCTACAACCCGCTCTCCGCCGCTTTGCGTGAGCGCTCGAAGCGGCTCGAAGCCGAGTTGTTCGGCGAGCGGCCATCGGGCCCATTACAGTCGGGGGGCGGCTTCTGGGTGCGCCAGCGCAGTGCGGACGGGCGCCAAGCGATCATCAACGCGACCGGAAGCCGCGAACAGGGCGCCCGGCTCGACGGGGTAACGATCTTTACCTACGACCCGGGCGGGCAGTTCGACGAGCGGATCGAGGCGCGCAAAGCCGCCCTCGAACCCGGTCATTGGCGCCTGGAACAGGTCCGAATCTACGGCTCGGGCAAAGCTCCGCGGGACCTCGACTCGTACCTGCTAAGTACAACGCTGACCTCCGAACAGGTCCAGGAAAGCTTTGCGACCCCGGAAACAGTATCGTTCTGGCAACTGCCTACGTACATAAGTAAAGCCGAGCAGGCCGGGTTGGGCGCCGCCGGATATAGATTGCAATACCAGCTTCTGCTCGCCCAGCCGTTTCTTTTGGCCGCGATGGTTTTACTTGCCGCATCCGTAAGTTTACGTTTTTTTAGATTTGGCGGCGTACCGAAGATGGTTTTAAGTGGCGTGGGGGCCGGTTTTCTGCTTTATATATTGTCGAAAGTGACTGCTGACTTGAGTAAAGCTGAGCTCATGCACCCGGGGGCAGCAGCGTGGGTGCCTGTGCTCTTTGGGGTGGTCACAGGACTGGTTGTCCTGTTGTACCAAGAGGACGGGTGATGGCCACATCGACCACCGCTCGCCCAGTGCGCGTGCGTTGGTACTGCCGGCGCGGCACCGTCGCCCCGGGGGTTATTCTTTTGTTCGTACTGGCGGCCTGTTTCGCGCCGCGCGCGGCCCAGGCGCAGGCGCCGCTGAACGGCTTCGACCAAAAGTGGGTCGGCGTGCCGAGCCAACCCGCCTCGGCCGGCCTGAACACGGCAAAGGACCCCAACGCCCAAATGCTGGTGAAAGCCGACGAGCTTCACTACGATTACGCCAACAATCGTGTCACGGCCGTCGGCAACGTTCAGATCTACTACAACGGCTCACGGCTCGAAGCGAACAGCGTCATCTACGACCAAAAAACAAAACGCCTGCGCGCCGAGGGCAACGTCTGGCTGCGCGAGGCCGATGGCAAGGTCGTGACCGGCGAAATTCTCGACCTCGATGAAGATTTCCGCGACGGCTTCGTCGATTCGCTCCGGCTCGAAGCCGCCGACAAGACGCGCTTCGCCGCGCCGCGGATGCAGCGCGACAGCGACAAGATCACCGTATTCGAGAGCGGCGTTTACACCGCCTGCGAACCTTGCGCCGACGATCCGAGCAAGGCGCCTAAGTGGCAGATCAAGGCGGCGCGCATCATCCACGACGATGTCGAGAAGATGGTCTACTTCGAGAACGCGCGTCTGGAGTTCTTCGACATACCGATGTTCTGGTGGCCATATATGTCGAACCCCGATCCGTCGGTGAAGCGCAAGAGCGGCTGGCTGCCGCCGACTTTCGGTTCGAGCAGCGTTTACGGTGTCGCCGTCACGGCGCCCTATTTCTGGGCGCTCGCCCCGAACTATGACATGACGATTACGCCGACCATCACCTCGACGCAGGGCCTGCTGCTGCAAGCCGAATGGCGCCAGCGCTTCATCAGCGGCGATTTGACCGTGCATGCGGCGGGGATCCATCAGCTCGACCCGCAGCTGTTCGTCGAAAAGAACGGAGCCGGCTATCCCGGCGCGATCGCGAATCGCGGCAGTGCCGACACGCAGGGCCGTTTTGCCCTGAGCCCGCAGTGGACCTGGGGCTGGGACGCGATGATCGTCAGCGACAAGACGTTCTTCCAGGATTACGGGCTCAACAAGTACCTGCAAACGAACGACTCGTTCCGCAACTTCATCAGCGACGCCGGGACGTCACAGATCTATCTCGCCGGACGTGGCGACCGCAGCTATTTCGACGCGCGCGTGATCTATACCTACGGACTTTCGCTCGCGGACGTGCAGGGTCAGCTGCCGGTGATTTATCCGGTCATCGATTATGCCTACACCTTCGGGCAGCCGATATTCGGCGGCGAGGTGTCGTTCAAATCGAACTTGACCAACCTGAGCCGGCAGTCGGCCGAGTTCGACGCCATCAGCAACAACGCAATCAACAACAATCTGTGCCTGCCCACGACGGCCGATCCACGGGCGATCACGCCGAGCAACTGCCTGCTGCGCGGCATCCCGGGAGATTATTCGCGCCTGTCGGCGGAGGTGACCTGGCGGCGCAGCTTCACCGATCCGGTCGGCCTCGTTGTCACGCCGTTCGCCTCGCTGCGCGGCGACATCGCCACCGCGACCATCGACAACCAGCCCGGCGTGTCGAACTTCATTGCTCCTGGCCAGGAGAACATGGCCCGGGTGATGCCGACGGTCGGGGTGGAATACCGCTACCCGCTCATCAGCGTGCAATCCTGGGGCACGCAGACGATCGAGCCGATCGCACAGGTCATCGTGCGCCCGAACGAGAGCTTCATCGGCAGGATGCCCAACGAGGACGCCCAGAGCATGATTTTGGACGACAGCAATGTGTTCAAAATCGACAAATTCAGCGGCTGGGATCGCTGGGAAGGCGGCACGCGCGTGAACTACGGGACGCAATATACGGCGCAGTTCAACCAAGGCGGAACGATCAGCGCGCTGGTCGGCCAATCCTATCAGCTGCTCGGCCTCAATTCGTTTGACGTGCGCGACACCGCCAACACCGGGCTCGACAGCGGTCTCGAAACCCGCCAGTCCGACTGGGTCGCGCGCCTTGCCTACCAGCCGGACAAGACCTACTCGTTCATATCGCGCGTCCGCATTTCCGAAGAAACCTACAACGTCGAACGCGCCGAGTTCGAAGCGAAGGCCAACTTCGACCGGTGGTCCACGAGCATCATGTACGGGAACTACGCGGCACAGCCGGACATCGGCTTCCTGACGCGGCGCGACGGCATATTGAGCCAAGCCCAGTTCAAGGTCACGCCGAACTGGTCGGTGCTCGGCGCGGCGCGCTACGATCTGACCAACGGCGAGTTCAACCAATACCGCCTCGGCTTCGGCTACATCGATGATTGCATCGCGCTCGGTTTGAACTACATCACCGACTACAGCTATGGATACTCGGCGACGACGAACACCTCGACCCAAGCCAGCATCAATCATACGGTGATGCTCCAGTTGAGCCTGCGCACCTTGGGCGGCACCTCGTTCTCGCAACAGGTCTACACGACCACCCCGACCAACTGAGGCTCGTCGACTGGAGCCGCGCCATGCCGGATATTTCTGTCTGCACACAGCATTTGCGACGCCTCGCGGCGGCGCTTGTCATTGCGTTGGGCCTTGCAGTGGCGGCACAACCCGCCCGCGCTCAAAGCGTGGTGGTGTTTGTCAACGGCGAACCCATTACGGCGCTCGACGTCGATCAGCGCATCAAGCTCATCGAGGTTTCCACCCACAAGGCGCCCTCGCGACAGGAAGCCCTCGACGAGTTGATCGACGAAAAATTGAAGATCCAGATCGGCAAGCGTTACGGTCTCGACATTCCCGACAAGGATATCGAAAGCTCGTTCAGCGCGATGGCACGCCGCGCCGGCCAGACCTCCAAACAATTCAGCGAAGGACTCGGCCACGCGGGCATCAACGTGCCCGCGCTCAAGCGGCGCATCAAAGCGGATATCACCTGGTCGTCGCTCATTCGCGGCAAATTCCCCTCGGTCAACGCCGTGGGCGAAAGGGATGTGCTCACCGCGATGGAATCTAAAAAAACCGACGAGAAGGACGCGGTCTCCTTTCAATACACGCTGCGCGAATTGTTGTTCATCGTGCCGCACGGCTCGCCACCTGCAGCATTCGAGGCGCGCCGCAAGCAGGCGGAGGAATTGCGCCACCGGTTCGAAAGCTGCGAGCAAGGCGTGCCCTTCGCGCGCGCGCTCACCGACGTGGCGGTGCGCGAACCCGTGCGGCGCACCTCGCTCGACATGGGAGCGCCGCAACGCGCGGCTCTCGATGCCACCGCGGTCGGCCATCTCACCGCGCCGGAACAGACCCAGCAAGGCATCGAAATGATCGCCGTATGCGCGCGCGAAAAGGCCGCCGGCGACACCATCGGCATGGCGCAAACGCGCGAAGCCATGGTGGCGGAGCGCTACAACGCGCAGGCCAAGCGTTACCTGGAGCAATTGCGGCGGGAAGCGATCATCGAGACGCCGCACTAGCGCCGCGAACCCCAAGTTCGCACAACAAAGGCCACGAGTCCGACTGCGAACTCGGGTTCAAAGCGGCCCTAGAATCATAAAGTTGCTAGTGCCGCGAACCCGAAGTTCGCATTACATTGGCGGCTAGGTCGGATTGCGAACTTCGGGTTCAAAGCGGCACTAGAATCATAGGTTGCTAGTGTCCGACGATTCCGAAGTTCGCATCGGAGCGCGCCGCAATGTTTGGCGAACTTCGGAATCGGGACACTAGTGTCCTTCGATTCCGAAGTTCGCTACGGAGCGTGCGGCAAACTCGGGCGAACTTCGGAATCGGGACACTAGAGTTCTCATGCAACGACCCTTGGCGCTGACGCTCGGCGAGCCGGCCGGCATCGGCCCCGATATCACGCTTGCCGCCTGGCTGCGCCGAGCCGAACTGGAGCTGCCGCAATTCTACGTGGCGGGAGATCCCGGTTTCCTCGAGCGGCTGGCGCGTCGCCTTTCGCTCAACGTCCCGATTGCGACGGTGGAACCGGACGCGACGGCTGCAACGTTTACGCACGCGCTGCCGGTCGTGTCGCTCGATCTGCCCGTGAGCGCGGCGCCGGGTCATCCTGATCCATCGAGCGCCCCCGCGGCCATCGCGTCGATCACCCGGGCCGTGGCCGACACGGTCGCCGGCCGGGCCGCCGCCGTCGTTACCAATCCGGTCGCTAAGTCGGTGCTCTACCGCAACGGCTTCGTCGACCCAGGGCACACGGAGTTCCTCGCCCGGCTCGCGCAGGAAGCGACCGGCGCAGCGGCGCGCGCGGTGATGATGCTGTGGTCGCCCGAGTTGGCCGTGGTACCGGTGACCATTCACCTGCCGTTGCGCGAGGTGCCGGCGCAGCTGACGAGCGAACTCATCGTCGAGACAGGGCGGATCGCCGCCCACGATCTGCGGCGCCGGTTCGCGATTGCCGAGCCGCGGCTGGCGGTCGCCGGGCTTAATCCGCACGCGGGGGAGCACGGGACGATCGGCGACGAGGACCTGACAGTGGTTGCGCCGGCGATTGCGCGCCTGCGCGCGGAGGGGATCGCGGCCACCGGGCCGCTGCCGGCCGACAGCATGTTCCATGCCGCCGCGCGCGCGAATTACGACGTGGCGCTCTGCATGTATCACGACCAGGCGCTGGTCCCGATCAAAACACTGGCGTTCGATCATGCCGTAAACGTCACGCTCGGCTTGCCGTTCATTCGCACGTCGCCGGACCACGGCACCGCATTCGATATTGCGGGCAGCGGCCGCGCCAACCCGGCAAGCCTAGTTGCGGCGCTGCGCCTCGCCGCGCGCCTCGCCGCGGCCGATAGCGCATGAGCCAAATCGACGACCTCCCGCCGCTGCGCGAGGTGATTCGTCGTCACGGTTTGGCCGCCCGCCGATCGCTCGGGCAGAATTTTCTCCTCGACCTCAACCTCACTGCCCGCATCGCCCGCGCCGCGGGACCGCTCGAAGACGTGACGGTCGTCGAAGTGGGCCCCGGGCCGGGCGGCCTCACCCGGGCGCTCTTGGCCTTGGGAGCAAAGCGGGTGATTGCGATCGAGCGCGACGCCCGTTGCCTTCCGGCGTTGCAAGAGCTGGCCGCGCACGTCGGCGAGCGGCTGACCGTGATCGCCGGCGACGCCATGCAGGTCGATCTCTCGCCGCACGTCCGGAGCGGGCCGGTGCGGATCGTCGCCAACCTGCCGTACAACATCGCGACTGCTTTGCTGGTGGCATGGCTCACGGTCGAGCCTTGGCCGCCATGGTACGAAATGCTCGTGCTCACATTTCAGCGCGAGGTCGCGCAACGCATCGTCGCGCCGTTGGGCACCAAATCCTACGGCCGGCTTTCGGTGCTCGCGGGCTGGCGGACCACGGCGCAAATCCTGTTCGACATCACGCCCAAGGCGTTCGTCCCGGCTCCGCAAGTCACTTCGTCGGTCGTGCGGCTGGTGCCGCGAGCGCAGCCCCTCCCCTGCGAGCGCCGGCTGCTCGAACGCACGGCCGAGGCGGCCTTTGGTCAACGACGCAAGATGCTGCGGCAGAGCCTCAAGTCGCTCGGTGTCGATCCCCTCGTGTTGCTGAGCGCGGCAAACCTCGATCCCACGGCGCGGGCGGAAGACGTGCCGGTCGAGGGTTTCGTTGCGTTGGCGCGCGCGCTGGCGGGGATGCACGGTGACAGGACATAATGGGACCAGCCAAGGATCCCGACATGACGCAGCTCATTCGCCAATCGCTCACCGCTTATGCAACTCCGTTATGCGAGACCGTGACCGAGGTGCCGCAGCCGGCCGGCAGCGAAGTGGTCGTGCGCATACGCCGCTGCGGCGTGTGCCACTCGGACGTCCATCTTCAGGACGGGTATTTTGTGCTCGGCCCCGACAAGCGTCTCGACGTGACGGCCGGGCGCAACCTGCCGTTCACGCTCGGCCATGAGATCGCTGGCGTGATCGAGCGCGTCGGACCGCAGGCCCAAGGTGCGAAGATCGGCCAGGAGGTCGCGGTCTATCCCTGGATCGGCTGCGGCACGTGCCCGGCCTGTGCGGCGGGCGATGAGAATCTGTGCGCCGCTCCGCGCCATCTCGGCGTCTATGTGGACGGCGGATTTGCCACCCACGTGATGGTGCCGCATCCGCGCTATTTGCTCGACTACGCTCCGCTGCCGGCGGCGCTCGCGGCGGCCTACATGTGCTCCGGGCTGACTGCCTATGCGGCGCTCAAGCGGCTTGCACAGCACGCCGCGCGCGGGCCGGCGTTGCTGGTGGGATTAGGCGGCGTCGGCATGATGGGTCTCGCGCTCGCCCGCGCGATGTTTCCGTTTCCCCCGCTCGTCGCCGAGATCGATCCGGCCAAACGCGAAGCGGCCCTCGAGGCCGGCGCCGCCGGCGCCTACGATCCGGCCGATCCCGCCGCTCGGAAGGCGATCCTGGCCGCGACCGGCGGCGTGTTCGCTGCGTGCGATTTCGTCGGCTCCGATCGCTCACTCCAGTTGGCGCTCGGCGCGCTCGCCAAGGGCGGCAAGGTCGTCATCACCGGCCTGATCGGCGGGATGTATGCGACGCCGATCGCGATGTTTCCGCTGCGCGCGATGACGATCGAGGGAACGCTCGTCGGCAGGCTCGATGAAGCGCGCGAGATGCTCGCGCTGGCACGCGCCGGAAAGGTGCCGCCGGTGCCGATCATCGAGCGTCCGCTCGCCGCGGCCCAGGCGACGCTCGACGATTTGCGCAACGGCCGCATCGTCGGCCGGGTGGTGCTGTCGACGTGAGGGATTCCGACCTTCTTATAATTCTGCCTGCAACCGCCGCACGAAGGTCGAGAGACCGGTCTGGCGTTCGCGCCGGACGCGCTCAGCCGCAAGGATCGCCCGGACGTCGGCGAATGCCTGGTCAAGATCACGGTTGATGATGACGTAGTCGTACTCCGCCCAATGGCTCATCTCGTCCACCGCCTTCGCCATGCGCCCGGCGATGACTGCGTCGCTGTCCTGCGCCCGGGTGTGCAGACGCCGCTCCAGCTCATCCATCGACGGCGGGAGTACGAACACGCTGACGAGATCGGAACGCGCCAGTTCGCGCAGCTTTTGCGTCCCTTGCCAATCGATGTCGAACAACACGTCGCGGCCGTGCGCGATCGCCTTGTCCACCGGATGGCGCGGCGTGCCGTATGACTGGCCGAATACATGCGCCCATTCCAGCAACTCGCCACCCTTCTTCATCGCCTCGAAACGCGCGGCGTCGATGAAATGATAATCGCGGCCGTCGACCTCGCCCGCTCGTGGCGGCCTGGTGGTCACCGAAACCGACATGACAATGTCGGGCTCGGCTTCGAGCAGCATGCGTGAGAGAGTGGTCTTGCCGGCGCCCGAGGGCGAGGAGAGGACGAGCATCATGCCGCGCCGCGTAATCGCGTCCGCTCGCCGAGCCTGCCCCCTTCCTCTCATTACCGCCTACTCCAGATTCTGAACCTGCTCGCGGAACTGCTCGACCACGCTCTTGAGCTCGAGACCTATGTTGGTGAGCTCCACGTCGTTCGATTTGGAGCACAGGGTGTTTGCTTCGCGGTTAAGCTCCTGAGCAAGGAAATCGAGCCGCCGCCCGACCGCTCCGCCCTGCGCCAGCAGGTGACGGCCTTGTGCCACGTGGGCGATAAGCCGGTCGAGTTCTTCCCGCACGTCGACCTTGGCGGCGATCAGGATCGCCTCCTGATGCAGCCGATCGGCATCGAAGCGATCCGAGGCATCGATGAGCGACGCGATCTGCTCGCGCAGACGCTCGCGGATCGCCTCCGGCTTGCGCCCCGGCGCTGCTTCGGCACGCGCGGTCAGGGCGGCAATCTCGTCAAGCCGCTGGGTGAGCACGGTACCGAGCGCCGCCCCTTCGTGGCGGCGCATTTCCGCAAGGCTGCCCGCGGCCTCCGCAAATCCGACAACGAAGGCTGCCTCGGCGGCGCGCCGCTGGTCCTCGCTCTCGACCTCGTCGACGACCTCGATCACGCCTTTGAAGCCGAGAATACCGTCGACGCTCGCGGGCTCCGCATCGATCCGTCCCGCCACGTCGCGCATCGCGGAGAGCACCGCCGCGAGCACCGGCTCGTTGACACGCACGACCGGCGCTGCGCCTTCGCGGCTCGTGCTGAGGGTTGCATAAACCGTTCCACGGCTCAGCGCTTCCGCCGCGCGCGCCCGCACCGGAACCTCAACCGCGTCCCAGCCCGGCGGCAGGCGCAGCCTTATCTCCAGGCCCTTGGCGTTGACCGACTTGAGTTCCCAGGTCCAGCGATAAGAGCCGTGCGCGCCATCGGCGCGCGCAAATCCGGTCATGCTGGAGAGTGGCATGTGAGCAGAAACCCTTGCGTGGCCGCGAAGCGAAACACAGCCGATCAGGGTCGACTCGGCGCCGCGGCGAAAATTCGCCGGGACCTTAATGGCGAGCGCCGATGCTCACAAGGTCACTGGGTGCGCTGTTGCGGAGCAAACGCCGGCATCTGCTGGAGCTGCAGCGTGCGCGGCGGGGCGGGACGGGCCGCAGGCGTGCCGCTCGATCGAAGGGCGGGTTGCGGCTCGGCGCCGCTCGCGTCCTTCTGCTGCGCCTCGATCTGGCGCAGGCGCGCGACACCTTTTTGGTGCTGGTCGAGGCTTTCGGAGAAGCTATGCCCGCCGGTGCCGTCGGCGACGAAATAAAGCTCTTTGGTCCTTGCCGGGCTGGCCGCGGCTTCGAGCGAAGCCCGGCCCGGATTGGCAATCGGCCCCGGCGGCAGGCCGTCGATCACGTAGGTGTTGTAACGGGTCTTGAGGTCGATGTCCGAACGCGTGATCGGCCGGCCGAGGCTGCCCTTCCCGCCGACGATGCCGTAGATGATGGTCGGATCGGACTGCAGCCGCATGCGCTGTTTGAGGCGATTGACGAACACGGCCGCGACGCGGGTGCGCTCCTCGGGCTTGCTCGTCTCCTTTTCGATGATCGAGGCGAGGACGACGAGCTGGTCGGGGTTTTCGATCGGCAGGTCGGGCGAGCGGCGCTCCCAGATCTCCTGAACCATTCGGCGCTGCTCGTGCTGCATGCGCTGAATTATCTGCTCGCGCGAGGTACCGCGGGTAAAGTTATATGTTTCCGGCAGCAGCGATCCCTCCTTGGGGATTTCCTTGATGTTGCCGGTAAGCACGTCGTTTTCCATCAGGCGGGCAACGATCTGTTCCGAGGTGAGCCCTTCCGCAACAGTGAGCTGATGCTGAATGACCTTGCCTTCGCTGATCACGTTGATCACGTCGTGCAGGCTCGCCTGCTTGGGGAACAGATACTCGCCGTATTTGAGTTCGCCATGCGCCTTGCGCACCCACACGCTGCCGATGAAAACCCACGGCTGATCGATCACGCCCTCGCGCTGCAGCAGGTCGGCGATGTCGCGCACGCCGACTCTTTGCGGGATGTTGACGATCTTGTCTTCAGCGAGCGGACCGGGAGACTCGAAGCGCTGCTTGCCCACGGTGAAGGCCACGCCCGCCGCGAAGGCGGCGAGCAGGACGAGCGTGAAAAATGCGCTGCCGGCGACGATGATCGGGTGGCGTGCGCGGGCGGACGGCCGCTTGGGCTCGGGCATGCGATCAGGCTCGAGCGCCGCGCGCGGGCTGCGCGGAGTGATACTCCTGGCCTCTACCATGGACCCCTTACCCGTCCCCGCCTGCGCCTGGCATACGCCCCGATTCTTCGCTTGCTAGAGCGTGTTTGCCTCACGCGCGCGCGAAGAAACGTTCCCGCCCCGTTGACGTGCCGGCTTCCTTCCCGGTCGGCAGATTCACGTTCAAATATGGCGAAAGGGTGAAGCAGCGCGCGGCTCAAGCCTCTGGCCGACGAAAAACCAGCGAGGCGTTGGTGCCGCCAAAGCCGAATGAGTTCGACAGGACCACGCCTATCTCGCGCCGGCGTGGCTCGTGCGGCACGAGATCGATCGGCGTCTCAACCGAGGGATTGTCGAGGTTGATCGTGGGCGGCGCGATCTGATCGCGCATGGCCAAAATCGAGAAGATCGCTTCTACGGCGCCGGCGGCGCCCAACAGGTGCCCAATGGCGGACTTGGTGGACGACATCGATGTGCGCCCCGCCGCGTTGCCGAGCAGGCGCTGCACCGCACCGAGCTCGATTTCATCACCGAGCGGCGTCGAGGTGCCGTGCGCGTTGATGTAATCGATCTCGTCGGGAGAAATCCCGGCGCGCCGTACCGCCATCTGCATGCAGCGCAACGCGCCGTTCCCGTCCGGCGGCGGCGCGGTGATGTGATACGCATCGCCAGAGAGGCCGTAGCCGATCACTTCGGCGAGAATCTTGGCGCCGCGGCGTTTAGCGTGCTCGTATTCCTCGAGCACCACGACACCGGCTCCTTCGCCGAGGACGAATCCGTCGCGGTCGCGGTCGTACGGACGCGAGGCCCGCGTCGGTTGGTCGTTGAACCCGGTCGAGAGCGCGCGGCACGCGGCAAAGCCCGCCATCGAGATGCGGTTGACCGGCGATTCGGTGCCGCCTGCCACCATCACGTCCGCGTCGCCCAGCCCGATCAGCCGCGACGCGTCGCCGATGGCATGGGCACCGGTGGAACAGGCGGTGGCGACCGCGTGGTTGGGACCCTTGAGCTTGCAGGCGATCGAGACGTAACCCGATGCCAGATTGATGATGCGGCCGGTCACAAAAAACGGCGACACGCGCCGCGCGCCGCGCTCATGCAGCGTTACGGCGGTTTCGCCGATGCCCTCGACCCCACCGATGCCGGAGCCGATCATCACCCCGCTCTGGAACTGATCCTCGTCGCTCTCCGGTGTCCAGCCCGAGTCATCGAGCGCCTGTTTGGCAGCGCACACGGCGTAGGTGATGAACTTATCGACCTTGCGCTGCTCCTTCGGTTCCATCCACTGGTCAGGGTTATAGGTGCCGTTCGAACCGTCGCCGCGCGGGATCGAGCAGGCGATTTTGCACGACATGTCTGAGACGTCGAAGGCTTCGACCCTGCGCGCGCCGCTTTCGCCGGCGAGGAGCTTTTGCCACGTGGGCTCGACGCCGCACGCCAGCGGCGTAACCATGCCCATACCGGTGACAACGACGCGCCTCATGTGGGACACCCCGTGCCGCAGCTTCGCCGGCACGAATGAACCTGCCGAAGATGGAAAGTCACTCCAGCGGCAGGGAAGCGTTACTCAAAGGTAAGATGGCGCGGCTGCGGCCGGCCTGCAACGAGGAGGTATCGCCGGGCGGCGCGTCGAGCGGCCCGACTTCCTCGGCTCCCACCTCCTGCGCAGCAGCGGGGCTCCGTCCAACAGGTACAGCTTTGGCGGGATTTAACTCTTGGCGTTCTTTTCGAGGAATTTCACCGCGTCCCCGACGGTGAGAATAGTCTCGGCCGCGTCATCGGGAATCTCGCAGCCGAACTCCTCCTCGAACGCCATTACGAGTTCGTCTGTATTAAGGCTGTCCGCACCGAGATCGTCGATGAAGCTCGCGTTCTCCGTCACCTTCTCGGCTTCCACTCCGAGATGATCGACCACGATCTTTTTGACCCGCTCGGCAATGTCGCTCATTTCATTCAACCTCGTGCTTTTGGAAGTGGCTCGGTCGGTGCGGGGCCGAGCCGTTGCGACGTGGCCTCGTCGCGTGGACGATGGCGGGCCGCATCCTGATCGCAGGCACGCCGGGCGTGAAGCCCGGCACCCGCTGACTGGTCGCCCCCCAG
>JAFAUQ010000186.1 GCA_019243195.1 Hyphomicrobiales bacterium | reverse complement strand
TGGGTCGATGGCGGAGATCCGGCCTTTCCGCTCGGCACCGACAGCCTGGGCCGCTGCGTGCTCTCCCGCCCGCTCTACGGCGCCCGCACCGCCATGACGGTCGCGCTCGTCGTGGCGATCGCGCTGATCGCGCTGCTCGCCCCGCTGCTCGCGCCGCATGATCCGAACGAGCAGAACCTGATCTCGACCCTCCTGCCGCCCGCATGGGCCACGGGCGGCGACGCGGCGTTCCCGCTCGGCACCGACAGCCTCGGCCGCTGCGTGCTGTCGCGTCTCGTCTACGGCGCCCGCGTTGCCATGACGGTTGCGATTTTCGCCTCGCTCGGCGCCATGCTGCTCGGCGCGGTGCTCGCGCATCTCGCCGGCTATTGCGGCGGCGCGGTCGACTGGATCATCGGCCGCGCGGTCGACGTGTGGATGTCGTTTCCGCCGGTGATCCTGTCGCTCATCCTGATGGTCGGCCTCGGCGTGGGCTTGCGCAACGTCATCCTCGCGATCGTGCTGGTCGACTGGACCCGCTTCTGCCGCGTGCTGCGCGCCGAAGTCATGGTCACGGCGCGGCGCGACTACGTCGCGGCGGCGCGCCTCGTCGGCTTCTCCCATTGGCGCATTCTCACCCGCGAGATTCTGCCGGGCACCTTCCCGTTGATCATCACCTTGGTGAGCCTCGAAATGGGGATCGCCGTGGTGGTCGAAGCGATCCTTTCGTTCGTCGGCATGAGCGTGAGCGCAGACCAAGCCGCGTGGGGCCAGATGATCGCCGACGCGCGGCTTTCGCTTTACGAGGCGCCGTGGAACCTGGTGTTCCCGATCCTGGCGATCTTCCTCGCCGTGCTCGGCTTCAACCTCCTCGGCGACGGGCTGCGCGGCACGCTCGACGTGCGGCTCGTGGAGGCTCGGTAATTTGTAGAGTGCATTAGGCGCGGAGCGCCATAATGCGCCGCGCGAAAGGAAACGGCGCAATACGCCTGCGGTTATTGCGCCCTACCCGCGACCTCGTCGGCGACCGCGAGATCGTCACCTTTTCCGCGCGCTCTCAATCCGGTGACGACACCCGCGCGATCCTGCATCTCGCGGTTCTGGCTCATCTTCCATTTGCCTTCAAGCCGGGCGATCGGAAAGCGGAACCCGACGATGCCGCGCAGCATCACGTCGATGAATGCCGCCGGCGCGTCGGACACCAGCCACGGCTGCGGTTCTCCGCTTTCCTGTTGCGCCGTCAGTTCGGTCACGTGCCGGAGCAACCAGTCGCGCTCCTGCATCACTTCGGGGCGGCCATAGGCATGCACGGCCGCGAAGTTCCAGGTCGGCACGACCTTCCCGTGCTGCGCCTTGGACGGATACCAGTTCGGCGTGATGTAGGTTTCCGGGCCGTGAAACATCATCAGCGCTTCGCTCGCCTCGGCAAGATCCTTCCAGTGCGGGTTTGCGCGCGCGAGGTGGCACTCGATGACACCATACGCGCCCTCCTCCTTGAGCACGGTAGGCAGGTGACTGGCAAAGAGTCCCTTGGCGCCGGCGGACACGAGCGAGGCAAATGGACGGCCGCGCATGAGCGCGTGCATCTCTTTGACATCGTCGACGCGAAAATGATCCGGTCGGTACATGACGATTACCTCGGTGGCCGGTGAGGAACGCGAGGCTCAAGCTTCCCGCGCAGTCTTTCGACGTACTTGATACATGGGGGAGGTTTTTGGAGGAGGCAATTACTAATCAAACTTCAGCCCGAGCTTCCTGATCAGCGCGGCCCACTTCGCCTCCTCGCGCTCCAGGTTGGCGGCGTATTCCTCCGGCGTGCTGGTCGTCGGATCGGTCCCTTCCTGGACGAGGCGCTTGCGCATCTCCTCCGACTCGACGATGCGGCGCAGCTCGGCGTTGAGCTTGTCGATGATCGGCCGCGGCGTGCCGGCCGGCGCCGACATGCCGTAGTAGAACCCCGCCTCGAACCCGGGCAACCCGGATTCCGCCGATGTGGGCACGTCGGGCAGCACCGCCGCGCGGGTCGCGGCGGTGACGGCGAGCGGGCGCAGCGTCCCCGCCTCGATGTTGCCGATCGTCGCCGGGATCGTGCTGAAGCCGAGCAGGACGTGCCCGCCGAGGAGATCGTTGGTGAGCGGTGCCGTGCCTCTGTACGTGATGGTCGACACATCGGCGCCCGCCATCATCTTGAACAGCTCGACCGCGAAGTAATTGATGGTCGGGGGCGGCGGCGTGCCGATCGCGAGCTTGCCGGGATCTTTCTTTGCCAGCGCGATCACCTCCGCCAAGGATTTCGCCGGCAGCGAGGGATGCGCCACCACGAGGACCGGCGTGAAGGCGATGAGCCCGATCGGCGCGAGGTCCGTGCGGAAGTCGTAGCCCGGATTGGGGCCGAGGCTGAGCCCCGTGAGCGTCATCACCAGCGTATAACCGTCGGGCGCCGCCTTGACGGCGGTGCGCGTGCCGAGCATCCCGCCGGCGCCGCCGCGATTTTCGATCACCACCTGTTCGCCCAGCGCGGCCGATAGTGCTTGCCCGATGAGACGGCCCATGGTGTCGACGCCGCCGCCCGCCGGATAAGGCACGATCAAGGTGATGGGGCGGTTCGGATAATCCTCCGCTGCCCGAGCCAAGGCGCCGGTGCACAGCAGCGCCAGAAGTATCGTGAAAAGCCGCCGCGGCACGAACCCTCCTCCGAGCTGGATCGCCGACGTCTCATGATAGCAACCTTCGCGCCCCATGGGCCGGTGGTTGGCAAGCCGTTGCGGCCTTGACCGAGCGGCCGCAAGCGCGCTTCTACGGATGGTCCACGTCCACGCACCGGCGCGCGCCGTGCCCAAAATTCAAACTCACCACGGGGAAGAGCAAATGCCTGAGTTGCCGCGTCTGAACAAAGTGATCAAGGCGCTCGCGGCGGGAAAGCCGGCGTTCACGTCGTTCTGCCAAGCGGATCCGGAGACGGCGATCGCCATGGCGACGGCGAAATACGACGGCATCGTGTTCGAGATGGAACATAACCCGTGGGACATTCGCGCGTTGCGCGACAGCCTGCAGTACATGCTCAACCGCGGGCAGATCGCCCGCTCCGGTTCGGTCGCGCCCGCGGTCACGCCGATGGTGCGGGTGCCGCCGAACGGCGCCGAGAAGGCGCAGTTCCAGGCCAAGCAAGCGCTCGACCTCGGCGTCTACGGCATCGTGTGGCCGCACATCTCGACGGTCGACGAGGCCTATAACGCGGTCGCCGCGTGCCGGTATCCGCGGCTCAAATCGGCGCCGCTCTACGAGCCATCCGGCATCCGCGGCGACGGTCCGACCCAGGCGGTTCGCTACTGGGGAATTTCGCAGCAGGACTATTACGACCGCGCCGACGTGTGGCCGCTCAATCCGAAGGGCGAGATTTTCGTCATCCTGATGATGGAGGACACGCGCGGCATCGAGAACCTGCCGAAAATTCTCAAGGAGGTGCCGGGCATCGGCGCGATCCTGATCGGCGAAGGCGACCTCTCGCAGGAGCTGGGCTATCCGCGCCAGTACGAGCATCCGACCGTTCTCGAATGGATGGCGCGCGTGGTGAAAACCTGCAAGGAGCACAACGTGCCGGTCGGGCATCCGCACGTCGATGCAAACAACGTCGAGCGCATTCTCGCCGAAGGCTACCGCTTCCTGATGGCGGCGCCCGTGCGCAGCTACGCCGCCCTCGACAAAGGCCTCAAGCTCGCGGGACGCACGTGATGCTTATCCCTCCCCCGCAGGGGGAGGGTGCCGAGCGCCGCAGGCGCGAGGCGAGTGGGGGCTTGCTGACTGCGCAATCGCTCACCGTCACCGCCCGGATCGGCGGCGAGACACTCCCGGTCATCCGCAATCTCGACTTCGCGCTCAGCGCCGGAAAAATCCTCGGCCTCGTCGGCGAATCCGGCGCCGGCAAATCGATGGTGGGGCGCGCCATCGCGCAACTCTTGCCAGCGGGATTCGCCGTCACCGGCGGGCGGGTCCTCTTCGCGGGCGACGATCTGGTCGCGATGCCGGCGGAGCGCCGGCGCGCGCTGATCGGACGCGAGATCGCCTTCGTGCCGCAGGAGCCGCTTGCCGCGCTCAATCCGGTGCTCACGATCGGGCAGCAGATGGGCGAGCATCTCACGCGGCTCGGCCTGGCGTCGTCGCAACGGCGCACGGAAGCGTTGCGCCTGATCGAGCGCGTGCACCTGCCCGATCCGCCCGCGGTGCTGGCGCGCTATCCGCATCAGCTCTCCGGCGGCATGTGCCAGCGCGTGCTGATCGCGCTCGCCTTCGCGAGCCGGCCGCGCCTCGTCGTCGCCGACGAGCCGACCACCGCGCTCGACGTGACCATCCAGGCGCGCATCGTCGAGCTGATCGCCGAATTGCAGGCGCGCGACGGCACCGCGCTCATCTTCATCACCCACGACGTGCGGCTCGCCGCGCAAATCTGCGACGACGTGCTCGTACTCTACGCCGGCCGCGCTGCCGAATACGGACCGGCACGGCAGGTGATGGCGGCGCCCGCCCATCCCTATACGCGCAGCCTCAAGCTTGCCGCGCCGGCGATGGCCGGCCCGCGCCGCGCGTTGCAGGCGTTGCCCGACCGCATGCCCGGGCTGCGCGCGCTCAAGGAGATTACGGGCTGCAGCTTCGCGCCCCGCTGCCCGATCGCGGTGGCGCAATGCGGCGCGGCCGAGCCGCCGTTGACACAGGTAGCCGCGGGACAGGCCGCCGCCTGCATCCGCACCGAAGCGACCGCGCACATCCGCGCCGCCGACGTGGCCCCGGCGCCCGCCCCACAGGCCGGCGCGCCGCTGATCGCCGTCGAAAACCTCACCAAGGCTTTCGCCGCGCGCCGGCTGTTCGGCCGCGAACAGGCGGTCACCGCCGTCGATGGCGTGAGCTTCGCGCTCGCGGCGAATGAATTCGTCGGCCTCGTCGGGGAGAGCGGCAGCGGCAAGTCGACGCTCGCGCGCTTGGTCGTCGGGCTCGAGCAGCCGAGCGCCGGGCGCATCGCGATCGCCGGGCAGGACGTCACCGATCAGTCGCCGGCGGCGCGGCGCGCGCGCATCGACACGGTGCAGCTCGTGTTTCAGGATCCGCGTTCCGCGCTCAACCCGCGCCGCCCGGTGGCAACCATCGTGACGCAGCCGCTCGAGGCGCGCGGACATGCGAGCGCGGCGGAGCGGCGCGAACGCGCGCAGGTGCTGCTCGCCGATATCGGCCTGCCGGGCGAGACCGCCGCGCGCTACCCGGCGCAGCTTTCGGGCGGGCAGCGCCAGCGCGTCAACATCGCCCGGGCGCTGTGCATCGCGCCGAAGCTGCTGATCGCCGACGAGATCGTCTCCGGGCTCGACGTGTCGGTGCAGGCGCAGCTCATCAATTTGTTGATCCGCCTGCGCGACGAGCACGGGTTTTCGATGCTGTTCATTTCGCACGACCTCGCGGTGGTGCGCTATCTATGCACGCGCGTGCTCGTCATGCTGCGCGGCAGGATCGTCGAGCAGGGCGCAACCGAGCAAATATTCTCAGCGCCGCAGCACCCCTACACGCGTGCGCTCATCGCCGCGGTGCCGCCCGACGACCCGGCCGCTGCCTGGAGCGCCATGGCTGGCGCATCCGCTTAGCGGGCGCGTCTCGGCCCACACCTGCCGAGCGCTTCGCCTTCGTACCGCCGGCGGAAGTCTTTGGCGTCCTTTGCCGCCCTGATGCTCCTCGTGGACGCGATGCTTCGAGAAGCAGGTTCAGGAGCCGGCGAACCAACGAGCCCTCGTCCGTTCCGTATGTAGCCGCCCCGGAGCCTCGCGCCCAAGCGGCGGAAAGCTCGGCAACGATCCGATTCCGCAGCGCGGCTTGACGATAAGCTTGCTGTGCTTCGTCGAATGTTTCGAAACTACCGAGACTCGTGTGATGCCCGCCCATGACCATACGCACACGCCATCGACGATGGTTGCGCTCAACTCCGACGGCGTTGCGCATCGTCTGCTTGTTATGCGCCTGTTGGTAAGTAGTAGCCCAGCGGCAATTTTCCGGTGCGTAATCTCCATCGCTGTCCAGCCGATCAAGTGAGTATGCGGGCGAGGGCCGTGGTCCCATATCCGAGAAGAAGACCATGAAATCGCGCCGCCAGCGGTCGCACACGCCGATGCCGCGCGCGCCGTACCGGGAGAACGACGGGTGACGCCGGTCACAGCAGCGCGCGACCATGTGGCGCCAAGCGCTATATTCGCGGTGGGGAAACTCACCCCATTTGCGTGACCAGAAACGGTTGACCATAGTCGGATTTTCCTATTGGAACCCGACCAGTTAAATACTTAGAGAATATAAGTCAATGACAAAAGTATAGAATTCTAGGGCTAAGCTGAGTTCGGCTAACGACCACTCACCTCAGCTCCAGATCCGCCCAAACGCCTGCGTGGTCGGAGGGCCACAGCGACGGGTCGCCCGGGCTCGGCCGATTGAAGCAGACCCCGCTTGCCACGATCGCGATTGACTCCGACACCCAAATGTAATCGATGCATCGATCCATGCGCGGCCAATAAGGATGCGTCACCGCGCCGTCCGCATCGGCGAGCGGGGTGAACGCGGTGTGTGCGGTCTGGGTCGGGCGGAAGCGGCTCGCCATCAGGGCGGCGGACGGCGTGGTGAGGACCGCGTTGAAATCCCCGCACACGATCGACGGCACGCGTTCGCGACTGTCGATCCACGCCAGCAGTTGCTGCACCTGATAGAGGCGCAGCGAATCCTCGCCGCGCGATTTGTAGAGATGGGTCACGTAGACGTCGAGCGGCGTCTCGCCGACGACGAGCCGCGCCACCAGCGCCACCATGCCGCGCGCCTGATAGTCGAGGTTGCCGGTCTCGAGCACGGGAAAGCGCGCGAGCAGCGCCTCGCCTTCGACCTCGGACAGGCTGTTCGTCTTCGTCTGCTGCACCAATGCGTAATCGACGCCGGTGGCCTCCGCGGCGCGCGCGCGCAGCCCGCGCGCGGTATCGCGCGGCACGCAAATTTCGTTGAACGCCTGGATGTCGGGCTTGAGGCGGGCGATCTCCGCCACGATCAGCGGCCGCCGCGCCTCCCAGCGCTTGTGATCCTGTTCGAGATTGAGCGTCGCTATTCGGAACTGCATCGGTCCCCCGTAAGATAGCGAATAGTGAGTAGCGAATAGCGAATAGAGAAGAAGAGCCTGCGGACCTTTCTATTCGCTATTCGCTATTCGCCCTGCCCTTCACCCGCCGTCCGTCACATCCTCATACACGTCCATTTCCATCGGCCCGGGGAAGACCGCGCGCCACGCGTGCATATAGTTGCGGATCATGGGATCGCTCGCGACCTTCTGCCTGCTTTCTTCAAGCGCCGAAACCGTCTGATACTCGATGATCTGCACGAATTGGGCATGGTCGTCGGCGTTGCGCATCAGGCGTACCCGCGCGCCCAAGGCTTCGAGCATCGGCAGCGCCGCCTTCATCAGCGGCAGGAGCTGCGCCGTGTCGGCGGTGGGCGCGCGGAATTTGACGTGAAGGAACCGCGTCACGCTGCTCGATTCTGCCATGATGCTCTCCGGCTGTTCGAAATAACGCTATCACGAATTAGCGTGCTGAAACAAACTCAACCGTCATCCTGAGGAGGCCGCTCGCATTAAGCGAGCGGCCGTCTCGAAGGATGGAAGCAAGCTCCGTGCGTGTGGCCATCCTTCGAGACGCGCGCCTTCGGCCCGCTCCTCAGGATGACGCCGAGTTTGTTTCCCGCAATCCGGCCGCGCGCAAGAGCGGCAGCACGCGCTCGATGAAGTACGGCAGCTCGTTCTTGAAATTCACAAACGATAGGGTCGTTCCGGCGAAGCCGACCGCTTGCATGCGGATCATCTCGTCGGCGATGTGGCGCGGCGTGCCGACGAGCGGGTAGGTGCCGGCGCCGGCGGCGAAGCGCTTGCGGTGCAGCCGGTAGGCCTCGGCTTCGTGCGAGCCGGAGAATTTCTCCTTCTGGCCGGTATAGAAGTCGACGCTGGCGTGATCCGCCATGGTCACGGCGTAGTGCTCGTAATAATCCTCGGCCTCCGCCTGGCTCTCGCGGCACACCACGTGACAGGTGGTGTAGACGCCGATGGCGCGGCCCTCGCGCGCGGCGCGCGCGTTCATGTCCTCGATATGGGCGCGGCCGCCCTCGATCTCGACGAAGGTCGTGAACAGAAAATCCGCCGCCTTGGCGGCGAACTCGCGTCCCGGCGGCGAGAACGCGGCATTGAGCGTGACCGGGCGCGGCTGCTGGATCGGCCGCGGCTTTCCTGACACGTTTTTCAGATCGTAGAAGCGGCCGTGAAAATCGAACGGCGCGTCCTCGGTATAGATGCGCCCCATGATCTCGAACCACTCGAGCCCCTGCGCGTAGCGGTCCTCGATCATGGGCAGGCCGAACAGCGCGAACTCCTCCGGGTTCCAGCCGCACACGATGTTGAGCCCGGCGCGACCGTTGGTGGCGTGGTCGATGGTGGCGAGCGCCTTCGCCGCATAGACCGGATGGATCATCGGCACGTGCACGGTCGAGAACAGCGCGATGTTCTCGGTGACGCCGGCGAGGCCCGCCGCGAAGGTGAAAGTCTCGAACGACCATTCGCGGCTGTTGAGCTCGCCGCCGAAACCTTTCCAGCGCGCGATCGGCATGAAGAACTCGATGCCGGCGCGGTCGGCCATCTGCGCGACGTCGACGATCTCGCCCCAGTGTGCCGGCCAGCGCTCGGGCACCCGCGTGAGCGCGAGGCCGCCGTCGGAATTTGCCGAGAACACCCCGAGCTTGAACTTGTTCGGCCCGCGCATCGGATGCGGCACGCCCGCCATTCACGCTCTCCTTGGCACCGGTGGAGCGGTATATGACAATCCGATCACTGGAAAGGGCTCCTCCCCCGCCGCATGACTCGCCTCCCCTACGACGACGTCGCGCTCGCGGTGCCGGTCACGGTCCCCTACGTGCGCCACTCGATCCGCGGCGCGCATTGGTTCCTGGCGCGCGCGCTCGCGGAGCTGATCAAAGCCTCGGGCCTGCCGAAGGACGCGATCGACGGCCTCACCGTCTCGAGCTTCACCCTCGCGCCCGACACCGCCGTCGGCCTGACCCAGCAGCTCGGCCTTTCGCCACGCTGGCTCGACCATATTCCCATGGGCGGGGCGAGCGGCATCGTCGCGCTGCGCCGCGCCGCGCGCGCGGTGCAATCAGGCGACGCCAACGTCGTCGCCTGCCTCGCCGGCGATACCAACCACGTGGATTCGTTCCGGCGGAGTCTCGAAAACTTCAGCCAGTTCGCCCGCGACGCCACTTATCCTTACGGCGCCGGCGGCCCCAACATGATCTTCGCGCTGATCACCGCGCACTACATGCGCGTTGCCGGCGCGACGGCAGACGATTTCGGCAAGCTGTGCGTGGCGCAGCGCGACAACGCCCGGCACAATCCGCACGCGCTGCTCAAGGCGCCGCTGACGCTCGAACAGTATCTCGGCGCGCGCATGATCGCAGATCCGCTGCGGCTCTACGATTGCGTGATGCCGTGCGCGGGCGCCGAAGCGTTCCTGGTGATGCGCGCCGACCTCGCACGCCGGCATGGGCTCAAATTCGCGCGCGTGCTCGGCACGATCGAGCGGCATAACGCGTTCGCCGACGACCCCGTTGCGCTGCGCGGCGGCTGGGCGCTCGACCGCGATGAGCTTTACGCCCAGGCCGGCGCCGGACCGGACGAGATGGATTTCGTTGAGACCTACGACGACTATCCGGTAATGAGCATGGTGCAGTTCGAGGGCCTTGGCCTCTGCCGCGAGGGCGAGGCGCCCGCCTTCGTCCGGACCAACACCTTCACAACCGACGGCACCTGCCCGCTCAATACGTCCGGCGGCCAGCTCTCCTGCGGCCAGGCCGGCGCCGCCGGCGGCTTCCTCGGCCTGGTCGAAGCGATCCGCCAGCTCACCGGCCAGACGCTCGGCGTAGCGGTCGCCAACGCCCGTCTCGGCCTCGTCGCCGGCTACGGCATGGTCACCTACGACCGCGGCGTGTGCAGCGGCGCGGCGGTGGTGGGGACTGGCTAAAGTCTCAATGGACCCGACTGGACCTGCGTTACGTCCCTGACTCATCCCTGATTATCAACGAACGACCGAGCGAGAGAGTGCCCTCCTTTAGTGTCGAATCGACGCCAACCTGGATTTTGTTGTGGTATACAAGTCGCTTGCCGGGAGATACATCCTCGGACTCGTACTCGTCTTCGAACAGATCAGGCACGGACTCACGCGTAGTCGCAACGCGTGGGAGATCGGGGGCGTGGTCCGAGTCGGTCGGCACGTTTTGGATCAGTGGGAGGTTCTCGAAAACAAGGGTCTTTTCAACGGCCTGTCTATCTTCTGCCGTCAAATCCCTTTCAATGGCTTCCCATTCACGTTTAACGCGTCGTAACTGCCGTAGCATCTCGTCTTTAGTGAGAGATGGCTCGGCGGCATTCAGTTTTTCGAGCTGCAGCATTAACCTATTTAACTTCCCCGGTGTCTTTAGTCTCCGCTCGACGCGATAAACCTGTTTATTGCTCACGTGAGACATTTGAATGACCTGGCCGCAAACATCCGCCGCATATGTTCGCGCATCTTTACACAAATCCGCCACTCCGTCCTTAAAGGCTTTATAATTGCCAACCCCATAGTAAATGAGTCCCAGAACGCCCAACACCGTGACTCTGGCCTTTAGCGATGCTTCCTCAAGCTGCACATCAATTTGAACTCGATTCCCGTAAACACGCCGTGCGACTTCGTACGCTATCCTATCCGTTCTTCTACCTAGCTCCCTAAGGCGTCTTGGCGACACCTCAAAGGGCCGAAGGTGAATATACGCCTGTCCTAACTGTGCCATATAAAATCTCGCTTAAGGGTGTCGTCCGGCCTTTGATCAACCCTCTGCAGGTCGGAGCCAGAAAGAACTCTCACAAGAACTTACTGTGGAGTTATGACCATTGGTTTTCCGACTGACTTCTTATTATGCTGCGGCTGCGCAATCCCCTGCTTCATGGCAGCAGGTCGTTCTCGCGGATTCTCTTGAACCTGCACGGCTGCTGCGGGAGCAGTTACGGAACTAGTCGGTTTTGGATCATTTGGCTGGAACACAACCGCAGCGAACACAGTGTAAAGTAATAGAAAAGACCCAAATATTATGGATGGCAATGCCTTTGATTTGACAATTGAGGTTATCGGTTTGTGATCTGACTCAACCAATGTGCTCTGGTTAAGAATGTTTATGATCTTACCAAATCGATCTGCAGCTGTTGGATTTGAGAGATGGATCAAGCCGCTAAGTCCACTGCCAGATTCAATATGAATTTCGCCATAAAGGCAAACAGGTAAGCGTCGATTGAATTTGAATCGCCTATCAGGGCCACCATCTTTACTCACGTATTGCCAAGTCTCTCCAATAACAGTAGCATCTCTCGGCACGCCGTCACTTTCAACGAAACGTGTTTGATTCACAGACAAGGTGAAATCCCTATAGTTTAGGGCGGCGACCTCATTGGTATCAGCGACCAAGATCCCGTCCGGCAAAAAGAATATTTCTTCTCTTCCCAGCTTTATTGCAGGAAATCGAACTCTCCCGCGAATGCAGGTTGGCCGCGTCTGCCGAAGGAAAATCTTATTGCGTTGCGTAAGGGTCGTCGCGCCTGCGTTCCTTTTCCAATCCGTCGTATGTCCCCGGGCCGAAACTCTCCACACAGACGTGCAACTCGCCAAGTCAGCGAAGGACTCGGCTATCGCCGCCGAAACCTTCTCAGCTATGCCTTCGAGCTCGTACTTGATCTTTACCGATCTGCGATAACGATCGAGATAAACGGCAATGGGAACAACGATGGTGGTGTACAGAGCAGTGAGTCCAATTTGGGTTCCATTATTAAAAATAAACGCGCCCACAAATGTGCACAAACAAAGCCCTAGAACAAAAGGCGCGAATCGCCAGCGTCGATGCGCCTTGTTTAAAATTGGCGCGAGCTCGCTTGTAGAGAATGTACGAGTTTGTCTGCCGGACTACTCGTAATCGGCGTCAAGACCGGCCCAGCCGGAATCTGACTTTGCAGTAACGGCACGACCGGAGCATTGTCCCCTTCGAGTTGAGCCGATCTGCGCTGAGAATGGCTGCTGTACTGCGACCAGGACAATCCGGTCCCTGGTATTCCAACCGTAACCCGCGTACCTGTTGCTCCAATGTTGTAGCGAAATCCCTTGCCCCCAAGGGACAGGGATGGCCCGCTCCTGCTGAGGTTCAGACGAATTCCCGGAACAATCCTGAGGGATTTTCTAAATCGAAATCCCACTCCGCCCCCCGAATAAGAAAGCCTATTCAGTAACCGACGTTGTGGTTGACTGTCGTCCACTTTACCCGCAGGAGTCAAGACGAACGGCATCCGCCAACTCACCGGCCAGACGCTCGGCGCGCGCCTGCCTAGCACCCGCCTCGGTCTCGTCGCCGGCTACGGCATGGTCACCTACGACCGCGGGGTGTGCTCAGGCGCGGCGGTGCTCGGCGCGTAACGCGCAGCGAGCTAGCGCAATGCGTCTTTAGGGTGTTGCTGGTCCGTCGATTGCACGCGCTCTACGCTCTCACATGTTTGTTATAGTTCAGCGATCCAAAAGCCGTACCCGCGTTAATGTCTTCTCACCATCAATTTCATTATACGTGACCTCGACTTCGACCTTCAGCCCCGATGCCAATTCAAGTGCTGTTTGTAATGGATGCGCCTCGGTTATCACTTGAATCTCTCGGCTGCTCGCTCCCGCAGGGGTTATGATGGCAAAGCAGCGTAGTGCCTTCGCCGCCCCGTATTCCAATACGTCGATCCCGCTCACTGTACCTCTAAAATCCGCCATGACTTCTCCTCTGGGGACAGCATATGGCCGTACCCTGTTGCGTGATCCATTTGCATAATCGATCAAGGATCGTTTTTATAATATGGACAACTATAGTGCGTCAACACCGGAGAAGAAGTACGTCAACTCCAATGGTAAGCAATCCGAGGGTGGGCTGAGCGGGCGACCCGCCTTCGCTCGCTTCGCGAGCTACGGCGCGCTTGAGTCCGCCGAAGCGCAGAGCGCGAAGGCGGAAGCGCAGCCGTGTGCCCACCATTTATTTGTTCTACTCTCACGAAAGCAGTGGGCACGGCCGCCTTCGCGCTACGCGCTTCGGCGGCCTTAGATTAGCCCACCCTACGCGTGCGCTCCACTCGCGGCTCGGGGCACAGCACGTCCATCAGCCGGCGCACCGGGGCGAGGTCTTCGAACCGGTCGACCGCGCGCACCACCTCATCGATCGCGGCGGCGGAGATGCGATCCGGGGCATAGGTGCGCAGCTTCTCGACGATCTGCGCGCGCGACAGCGGATTCTCCGGCGAGCCGCGCGGGTGTTCGCAACGCCCCGAGAGTTTGCTGCCGTCGCTCATTTCGATTTCTGCGGTTGCCTGCACGCCGGTGAGCGCCGGGTCCGCGACAACCTCGACCTGCTCAACCGCCGCGCGCTTGAGCACGGGATCGTCGTAACGGGACGGCTCGAACTGCGCCAAGGTGAGCGCGCGGTCGTAGAGGATCACCGCGGCGGTGTAGTGCGCGGAGATCAACGCCTCGAATTTGCCCTTGTAGCGGGCCAAGCCGCCATGCAGGTCGAACGAAGGCCGGCTGAGCCCGACGCGCAGCTTCTTCACCCGCGCGGGGTCAATGCGGTGCCGTTGCACCAAATCAAACAGCGCCGTGTTCATGCCTTGGATCGACGTCGCCGACGGCCATGCCCGCAGCGCGATCTGCTCCAACTCCCAGCGCGTGCCGAGATCGGCGGTCGCCAGATCGGGCTTCCCGCCCTCCGCATAGGCATTCAACAGGCCGCCGTCCTTGGCGGTGAGGAACTCCTTCGTGGCGATGAATTTCTGCTCGGCGAGCAGCGCCGCGATGAGACCCGAGAGCGCGCCCCGGCACTGGTGAAACTTCACCGTCGGCGTGCCCCAGGCCGCGTAAGTGCCGGCCGCCTGGCTGCCGGCGAGGCCGAACGCGCGCGCCATCGTGTCGGCGTCGAAGCCGCGCAGCCGCCCGACCGCCGCGGCCGCGCCGAACGGCCCGAGCACGCCCGGCCCATGCCAGCCGCGCGCGCGGGCCGCCGGCCAGTCGAGGCCGAGGCCGATGCGCGTCATCACCTCGCAGCCGGCGGCGAGCGCCACCAAGAGATCGCGGCCGGAGCGGCCGTCGCGCTCGGCGATCGCGAGCGCGGGCGGCATCACCTCCGGCGTGACGTGGGTGAGTGTCGGGCGATGCACGTCGCACATGGTCACCGCGGTGATGAGATAGCCGTTGAGCAAGGTCGCGCCGGCGAGCGAGAGCCTGTCGCCGCCGATGATGCTCGTCTCCTCCGATTGCGCCAGCGCCGCGGCGAGCGCCTCGACCTGCGAGGTCTCCTCGCCCTGGTGCCCGGCGAGCGCACAGGCGAGCGCGTCGAGCAGCAGGTTCTTGGTGTGCTCGCGCGCGGCGGTGGGGATGGCGTCGTAGCTGAGGCCGGCAGCAAAGCGGGCGAGGACCTGGGTTGGTTCTGCAAGCATGGAGTTCCTCGGAGGCTCGTCGGGACAGCGGGCAAGCGCTACCATAGCCGACGCGCGGCCCAATCCAAGGCGGCTCCGAATTTGGAGCGCGGCACCGGTCGCAAAGGTACCGATGATTGTCATTCCGGGCCCGAGCGAAGCGAGGGAGCCCGGAAACCATGAACACGGGCTAAGCAAATTTTCTCCTGGCCTGTGTTCATGGATTCCGGGCTCGCCGCTCCGCGGCGCCCGGAACGACAACGCTTGGCACAATCAAATCAGGGAGGAAACAAATGCACAGGCGCGCTTTCCTGACCGCCACCGCCGCCGCGGCGGCGACGGCCGCAACGCTCACGTCCGCTAACGCCGTGACCGAACGTCCGAACGGAGAAACCGGCGTCCCGCTCACGCCGAGACCGCCGCTGCCGCTCGGTCCCCTGCCCGGCTCGCGCTATCCCGACCCGCACATCGAATCGCTCGACAAGCGCTTCAAGGGCAGCGCGGGCACCGGCGCGGTCGAGCGCATCGCCACCGGATTCCGCTGGGCCGAGGGCCCGGTGTATTTCCCGGCCGGGCGCTTTCTCCTGTTCAGCGACATTCCCAACAACCGCATCATGCGGCTTTCCGAGGACGACAATCATCTGAGCGTCTTCCGGCAGCCATCGATGAACTCGAACGGCAACACCATCGATCGCGAGGGGCGGCTCGTCACCTGCGAGCACGGCGGCCGCCGCGTCACCCGTACCGAGCTCGACGGCTCGATCACCATCATCGCCGACAAATACAACGGCAAGAAGCTCAACGCGCCGAACGACGTGGCGGTCGCCGCGAACGGCACGATCTGGTTCACCGATCCGGGCTACGGCATCAAGGGCGACTACGAGGGCCTGATGGAGCCGTTCGAGCAGGAGAAGAAGAACGTGTTCCGGGTCGATCCGAAAACCGGCGACATCAAGGTCGTGGTCGACGATTTCGTCATGCCCAACGGCATCGCGTTCTCGCCCGACGAGAAGAAGCTCTACGTGATCGACACCGGCCTCACCGAGGGGCCGGACAATCCGGCGCACATCCGCGTGTTCGACGTCGACATCGACGCCGGCACGGTATCGAACGGCAAGGTGTTCGCCGACAACTTCAGCCCCGGCTTCACCGACGGCATGCGCTGCGACACCGACGGCAACGTGTGGTGCTCGATGGGCTGGGCCGACCCGAAGGAGGACGGCGTGCGCTGCTACGCGCCGGACGGCACCCTGATCGGCAAGATCCACGTGCCGGAGACGGTCGCCAACCTCACCTTCGGCGGCATGCGGCGCAACCGGCTCTACATCTGCGGCTCGACGTCGCTCTACGCCTGCTACACCAGCGCCCGCGGGGCGCTGAAGCCATGATCATTCTCTGACTCGTCATCGCCCGCGAAAGCGGGCGATCCAGTAAACACAGGATCTTCAAATAATTGACAGGTCGGTGTTTACTGGATGCCCCGCTTTCGCGGGGCATGACGAGACTGAGTTATTTGGAGACGGTCATCTGCTCCGCTTCGAGCCGCCGGATCACTTCCTCCAGCGCGGTGCGCTCGCGCGTGATTTCCGTGTCCGAGAGCGGCGGATCGAGGTGGCCGATATAATCGGGGAAGCCGACGCGGGCGCTGTCATAGAGCTGGCGCCGCGCCTCGGCGGTATTCGGCTTAAGCGTGGCAACCACGCTCGCGAGCAGCGGATAATAGTTTGTCATTCCAACGTATCTTTTTGCTTGAGCATGGGCTTGTCGAGCATGGTCTTGTCCGAAAACCGGTTCCCACTTTTCGGGACCATGCTCTAGCCGGTGAACCCGCAGATATTGCGGCGCAATGCGCGCGAAAATGTGCAGGCCTTGCCGAGCCTTTGCGGCTATTTCTTTTCCTCGCGCTCGAGCTGCGGCGCAATCGACGGCGCCGTGCCGCCCGCGCCAAGCACGTCGGCGCGCGCCGAGTTGAGCTTCTCGGAAACCCGCTTCGACATCGCGTTGAATTCCTCGATCCGCGCCGCGATCGCGCCGCCGTGCTTGCGCAACAGTTCGGCGAGCGCCTGCGTCTCCGCCGCGATCGAATGGGCCACCTGCACCACGGCATCGCCGGTCGCCTGGATTTCCGCCGCCGTGGCGTCGCAGGTCTGCGCGAGCCCATCGGCCGCCGTGGCTGATTCCGTTGGGGTGTTTGCGTCCGCCGCCGGAACCATCGCGACCGGTGCGGGCTCAACGTCCGTTGCCGGCTGGGTGTCGGGCGCCGGCTCGGTATCCGTCCGGTGGTGTTGCAACGCCTCGGCCATGGATTCCTCGAGACTGGTTTTCAGATCATCGAGGCTCCGCGGAGACCGTGCCATGACTTCCTCCTGCGTCCATTTCATTTGGCGATACAAATACCTGCGTTTGATGGCAAAGCTGAACCACTACGTTAACTTAGGGTTAAAATTCATGGTTAACGAAACGAGCCCCTGCCCGCTCTTTGCCCCTTTTCAGGCCGATTAGGCCGCAAATCCGCCCATCGCCCCGCGTAAAGGCGTTGCCGGGGACAGGAAATGCAGATTCGCCTTCTAACCGCGGCGTTCGCGCTGACGCTGCTCGCGGCCTGCAGCGGCCCGACCGCCACCCGGGCGCCGATGGAATCGAGCAGCCGTGCCGACGCGCCTGCCGAAGTGCGCAGCCATCGCGCCTCGCTCACCCATCGAACCACCCGCGCCGTCCGCACCGTTCGAGCCGGCCGGCACGAGCCGTCGGCGCGACGCGAGGCATCCGCCCCGAGCGAGGGTGGATCGGTCGGGGTCGCGAGCTATTACGGCGCCACGGGGCTCACCGCGGCGCACCGGAGTCTGCCGATGGGGACGCGCGTGCGCGTGACCAACACGGCGAACGGCCGCTCGGTCGTAGTGCGGATCAATGATCGCGGCCCCTTCATCCGCGGCCGCTCGATCGACCTCTCCCATTCCGCGGCGCAGGCGGTCGGCATGACCCAGGCGGGCGTCGCCAAAGTGCGCATGGAAGTGCTGCAGTAGCGCCGCGCGTGATAGTCTCGCGGCGATGCCGCCGCCGCGCCGAGCAAAACCCAAACATCCGCTGCGCCGCTTCCCGACGCCGACGCTGCCGCCGTTGGCGCGCAGCCGTGTGGCGCTCGGGCTCACCGCCTTTGCGGCGCGGGGGGTCTTCGCGCTGCAGGTCTGCCGTGACTGCGGCACGGTGCATTACCCGCCGCAGGAGGCGTGCCGGCACTGCCTCTCGGCGAGGCTCGACTGGCGGCCGCAGGACGGCGCGGGCGAGGTTCTCAGCGACACGGTCCTGCGCCACAGCAACGAGCTTTACTTCCGCGCGCGCGTGCCGCTGCGGCTCGGTAGCGTGCGGCTCGACGCCGGCCCGACGGCGATCGCCTTCGTGCACGGCGCCTGCGCGGCCCCGCCCGCGCGGGTGCGCCTGCACGCCGCGCTCGACCGAGGCGGCGCCGCGGTGCTCGCGGCCCTTCCCGATGATGAGGTGACCACCATGGCGGACGACCGCGTGCTGCGCGAGCTGACCAATGATCCGGCCGGCCGCAAAGTCCTCATCACCGACGGCCGTGCCGCCGTGGCCGCACCGCTTGCCCGCGCGCTCGCCGCGGCCGGGGCCGACCTGATCTACGTCGGCATGGCAGAGCCATGGCCGCCGGCCGCGGTGGCGCCCTACGCGCAGATCCCGGAAGCGCTGGTGCGGCCGCTCGACGTGACCGACAGCGAGTCGGTGACCGACCTCGCGGCCGAGATCGGCGGCAAGGTCGATATTCTCATCAATACGGCCGAGCACCACCGCCCGCGCGGCATCCTGGCCCGCGGCACCGAGAGCGCGCGCGCCGAGATGGAGGTGAATTACTTCGGCCTGCTGCGGCTCGCGCACAGCTTCGCGCCGGGGATGCGCGCCCGCGCGGCCGACGGAGCGGTCGCCTGGGTCAACGTACTTTCCATTTTCGCGCTGACGAATTTCCCGCCGCACGGCACCTTCTCGGCCTCCAAGGCCGCCGCCCATTCGCTGGCGCAAGGCTTGCGCGCTGAACTGCGCGGCGCCGGGTTGCGCGTGGTCAACGTCTATCCCGGCCCGATCGAAGAGGAATGGAGCGACATGCTGCCGCCACCGAAAATCGCGCCGGCGGCGCTGGCGGCGGCGGTCGTCGCGGCATTGCGCGACGGCGTCGAGGATGTCTACCCGGGTGACGTGGCACAGGATTGGCTTGCCCGCTGGCGCGACAATCCGAAGGCCCTGGAGCGGGAGGTGGCTGAGCGCTAATGATGGGTTTCGCTGGCGCTCAACCCATCCTATGGAGTCCCCCATGCCGACCGACGTCCTGATGCGGCTTGCCGAGGCGCTCGCGACCGGCGCGGTGCGCGTCATCGACCTCAGCCAGACGCTGCAGCCCTCGACCCCGGTGATCCAGCTGCCGCCGCAGTTCGGCGCCTCGAACCCGTTCCGCATCGAGGAGATTTCGCATTACGACGACCGCGGCCCCGGCTGGTACTGGAACAACATCGCGTTGGGGGAGCACACCGGCACCCATTTCGACGCGCCGATCCACTGGGTGACCGGCAAGGACTACCGCGATGGCTACACCGACACGATCCCGGCCGGCCGCTTCGTCGCGCCCGCCTGCGTGATCGATTGCTCGAAGGAAGCCGCGGCCGACGAGAAGTTCCTGCTCGAGCCCGCGCACATCGAGGCGTGGGAGGGCAAGCACGGCCGCATCCCGAAGGGGGCCTGGGTCCTGATGCGCACCGACTGGTCGAAGCGCACGACGCCGGAGAGCTTTTTGAACATGAAAGATGACGGCCCGCATGTGCCGGGCCCGAGCGCTGCCGCGATTAGGTTCCTGATCGAACAACGCGACGTAAATGGCTGGGGCGTCGAGGCGGTCGGCACCGACGCGGGCATGGCCTTCGGCTTCGAGCCGGCGTTCCCGGCGCATCACCTCATGCATGGGGCGAAGAAACTCGGGCTCGCGAGTCTGACAAACCTCGACCAGCTGCCGCCCACCGGCGCCGTGCTGATCACCCCGCCGCTCAAGATCAAGAACGGCTCGGGTAGCCCCCTGCGCGTGCTGGCGCTGGTGGCGGGATGATCCATGAGCACGCGCCGGCACCCCCCGCCCGCCAGGAGACAAGGCAAGAGCAAGCGCCGCGGGCCGCCGAAAACAATTCCGCACGCATTCGGGTTCAGGCCCGAGGTAGACCTCAACAAACTCAATCAACTCGTGGACGAGATGGAAGCGGAGAACTATGCGGTACATCAGGACTCGAGGCGTTCTCGTTCGCGCGAATAGCACGTGCTAAAGTGGTGGATTAAAGCCCGTTGGTCATCATGGCCGCCCCCGGGCAGTTCGTCCCGGGGGTGTCCCGGCCATCCACGTCTTGCTTTAGAGGCTGAAAGACGTGGATGCCCGGCACAAGGCCGGGCATGACGGAGAGTGTAATCGGAAAGGAAACCGCCATGGCGGAACGCTCCTTCAAGGAAGAAGTCAACAAGCTGCGGCTCGGCGCCGGGGACGAATTCCACGGCGAGGCGATCCTTGCCGTCACCAAGGCGCTGCTGCAGTCGGGGGTGTCCTACGTCGCGGGCTACCAGGGCGCGCCGATCTCGCACCTGATGGACGTGCTCGCCGACGCCAACGACATCCTGGAAAATCTCGGCATTCGCTTCGAGAACAGCGCGAGCGAAGCGACCGCCGCGGCGACGCTCGCGGCCTCCGTGAACTATCCGCTGCGCGGCGCGGTGACGTTCAAAAGTCCGGTTGGAACGAACGTCGCGTCCGACGCGCTCGCCAATCTCTCCTCCGGCGGCGTTACCGGCGGCGCGCTCATCATCATCGGCGAGGACTACGGCGAAGGCTCCTCAATCATGCAGGAGCGCACCCACGCCTTCGCGATGAAATCGCAGCTGTGGCTCCTCGACCCGCGGCCGAACCTGCCGACCATCGTCGATACGGTGGAGAAGGCGTTCCAGCTCTCGGAAGCCTCGCATACGCCGGTGATGCTCGAGCTGCGCATCCGCGCCTGCCACGTCTACGGCCAGTTCGCCGCGAAAAACAACGCCAAGCCGTCGTTCGGCATCAAGGATGCGCTGGAACGGCCGAACCGCGACGTGAACCGCATCGCGCTGCCGCCCGCCACTTACATGCACGAGAAGGAGAAGATCGAGCAGCGCTGGCCGGCGGCGGTGCGCTTCATCAGCGAAAACAAGCTCAACGAATTATTTGCCGAGGACGTGGCCGATATCGGCATCGTCATGCAGGGCGGGCTCTATAATCACAGCCTGCGGGCGCTCGAAATCCTCGGCCTTGCCGACGCCTTCGGCGAAAGCCGCATCCCGCTTTACGTGCTCAACGTCACCTATCCGCTCATCGACGCGGAGTTTGTGCGCTTCTGCGCCGGCAAGAAGGCGATCCTGATCGTCGAGGAAGGCCAACCCGATTTCATCGAGCAGGCGGTCAACACGATCCTGCGCCGCGCCGACCTGCAGACCAAGGTGGACGGCAAGAATTGTCTGCCGATGGCGGGCGAATACACCGGCGGCGTGGTGCGCGACGGCATTGCCAAATTCGTCGCCGCGCATCGCCCCGATCTGCTCGACCGCGCCAACGGCGCGGTGGTGAAGCTGCGCCCGGGCGAGGACGACAAGACGCGCCTGCAGGCGGCACTCAAGATGCTGGGCGAGAACGTGCACGGCCGGCCACCGTCGTTCTGCACCGGCTGCCCGGAACGGCCGATTTTCGCGGCGATGAAGCTCGTCGAGCGCGAACTGGGGCAGCACCACGTGTCATGCGACATCGGCTGCCACCTGTTCTCGATCCTGCCGCCGTTCAATATCGGCAACACCACCATGGGCTACGGCCTCGGCGCGGCCGGCGCGTCGGCTTTCAACATGAAGGCCGACAAGCGCGCGATCGCGGTGATGGGCGACGGCGGCTTCTGGCACAACGGGCTTGCCAGCAGCATCGGCAACGCCGTGTTCAACAAGAGCGACAATGTCGTGATCGTGGTCGACAACGGTTATTCGGCGGCGACCGGCGGCCAGGACATCCCCTCGTCCTTTGCCGACAACCCGATCCGCTCGACCAAGAACACGATCGAGCGCGCGGTGCGCGGGGTCGGCGTCGAGTGGGTGCGCACGCTCACCCGCACCTACGACGTGGCGAAAATGCGCGACACCCTCAAAGAGGCGCTCACCACCGCGGTGAAGGGCCCGAAGGTGATCGTCGCGCAATCGGAATGCATGCTCAACAAACAGCGCCGCGTGCGCCCGCTGATGAACAAGGCGATCAAGGCGGGCGAGCGAGTCGTGCGCGAACGTTTCGGCGTCGATCCCGACACTTGCACCGGCGACCATTCCTGCATCCGGCTCTCCGGCTGCCCGTCGCTCACGATCGCGCCCAATCCCGACCCGCTGCGCAAGGATCCGGTCACCAAGGTGATCAACTCGTGCGTCGGCTGCGGGCTGTGCGGCGAGGTCTCGCACGCGGCGGTGCTGTGCCCGTCGTTCTACCGCGCCTCGATCATCAACAACCCCTCCGTCTTCGACCGAGCGCTCGCACGCGTGCGCGCCTTCGTGATCGGCGCGCTGCAGCGCCGTCTCGACCGGCGCGCCGTCGCCGGGTGAGGAGAATATCGTGAGCGCCGCCCCCGACACCGTGCGTCCGATCAAGATCGCGATCCTCGCCATGGGCGGGGAAGGCGGTGGCGTGCTCGCCGATTGGATCATCGACGTCGCCGAACATGCCGATTATCTGGCGCAGACGACCTCGGTGCCCGGCGTCGCGCAACGCACCGGCGCGACCATCTATTATCTCGAGCTGTTCCCGCGCGCGGCGGCGCGCGCCCGCGGCAAGGATCCGGTGCTGGCGCTCATCCCGGTGCCGGGCGACGTCGACGTCGTCATTGCCTCGGAACTGATGGAAGCGGGACGCGCGGTGCAGCGCGGCTTCGTCACGCCCGACTGCACGACGCTGATCGCCTCGACCCATCGCGTCTTTTCGATGACCGAGCGCACCGCGCTCGCCGACGGCCGGGTCGATGCCGCGCGTTTACAGGAAGCCTGCACGCTCGCCGCCAAGCGCCTGATCGCCTTCGACATGGCGGGGCTTGCCGAGGCGACCGGCAGCGTCATCAGCGCGGTGCTGTTCGGTGCGCTCGCGGGCGCCGACCTCCTGCCGTTCCCGCGCGCGGCGTTCGAGGCGGCGATCGAGCGTGGCGGTGTCGGAGTTGCCGCGAGCCTCTCGGCCTTCCGCGCCGGCTTCGACGCGGCCGCCGCCGGCAGAACAGCCGCGGCCGCAGCGCCGGTTGTGTCGTCGACTACGGCCGCGAAGCCGGGCTCGCTCGCCGCGCTTCTCGATGAGGCCGCCCACACCTACCCGCAGATCGCCGACATCGTGCGCGCCGGGGTCGAGCGCGTCGCCGATTATCAGGACATCGGCTACGCCCGCCGCTACCTCGCGCGGCTTTCCTCGATCGCGCCGCTCGCGCGCGAGCGCAACGGCGAGCGCCTGCTGGCCGAGACCGCGCGCCAGCTTGCGCTTGCCATGGCGTACGAAGACACGATCCGGGTGGCGGAGCTGAAAATCCGCGCTTCGCGTTTTGCCCGCGTGCGCGAGGAGGTGCGGCTCGGCGACGGACAGCTGCTGCAGATCGCCGAGTTCATGCACCCGCGCGTACAGGAAATCGCCGACACGCTGCCGGCGGGCTTCGGGCGTTGGCTGCTCGACACGCGGTGGGCGCGTCGCCTCGTCGAGCGCTTCACCAAATCCGGCAAGGTGGTGAAGACCACGAGCCTGCGCGGGTTCCTGCTGCTTTATCTGGTCGCCGCGCTCAAACCGATGCGGCCGCGCTCGCTGCGTTTCGCCGCCGAACAGACGGCGATCGATCAATGGCTCGGCGTGGTGCGCGACACCGCCCGGACCGACGCGGCACTCGCCACCGAAGTCGCCGAAACGCGCAACCTCGTGCGCGGCTACGGCGACACGCACGAACGCGGGCGCGACCGGTTCGACGCGCTCATGGCCGTGCTGCCGCAGGTGATGACGCTCCCCGATTCCGCCGCGCGCTTCGCGGCGCTGCGCAAGGCGGCGCAAGCCGACGAGAGCGGCGCCGAACTCAACCGCGCCATCGCCGCGCTGCCGAAGCTCTCGCAGGCCGCGGAGTAGCTGGCGTCATTGCGAGGAGCCGCAAGGCGGCGACGAAGCAATCCAGAAAATGATAGTGAGTAGCGAATAGTAGAAGAAGCCTGCGGCGGGATTTACTATTCGCTGTTCACCGACGATTTTCCCTGGATTGCTTCGCTTCGCTCGCAATGACGGTTCAGACCTTATGAAGTCGGCGCCGCGCCAGTCTTGGCCGACGTCCGACTCACGTCACGAAGATCCACGGGTATTACGTCGAGGACCCGTTGCGGGCCGGGGAGCTCGAGCCGGTGCTGGAAAAATTCAAGCCGCCGGTGGATACCATTTGGCTCGTCTACCCGCAGACGCGGCATCTCTCGCCCAAGGTGCGTGCGTTCATCGATTTCATGGTGGCGAGTTTTCGGTGAACCATTGCTTGAATACGCGGCGCGATCGCACGTATTTATTTGGTTTGTTTGCGTAACTCCGCATAGAGCGCAGTCATCGCCCGGATCACCGCCTCCTCGGTGAATCGCTCCTGAAAACGAGCATGCGCGGCGGCGCCCATTCGCGCGCGCAGGACCGCATCGCCGGCAAGCCGCGCCAACGCACTCGCGGCGGCGTCCACGTCGCCACGCGGCACGAGAAAACCCTCGATGCCGTCGCGCACGACCTCGCGGCAACCGGTCACGTCGGTCGCCACGACCGGCCGGCCGGCGGCCGCGGCCTCGACCAGTGCCTTCGGCAGGCCCTCGCGATAAGAGAGCAGCATGGCGATGTGGTTCTCGCGCCACACCCGCGCCACGTCGTCGGTCGGGCCGTGCCAGACGATGCCCGGCTCCGCCGCCCAGCAGCGCAGTTGATCCTCCGAGAACGAGCGCCGGTTCGACGGGTCGGGCGCGCCGTAGAGGTTAAGCTCGACCGGCGCACCCTGCGCGCGCGCCCGGCGCACGGCCTCGACGGTCTCAGCGATCCCCTTGGGGATCAGCATCCGCCCGATGACCGCGATCTTGACCGGCGGCGCCGGCGGCTCCGGCATGAGGGGAACGAGCGCCGGATCGACCCCTGCCCCACCGACGATGGTGACGTTTGCACCGGCGGGATCGAGGCCGAACTCGTGCGGGTCTTCGCTGTTTTCGAACACGTAACGGGTCGATGGGCGGCGCAGAACGCGGCCGATCAGGAATCGAACCAGCGGCCGCGCGAGCCGTTCCACCAGGCCGTTCTCGATCCACAAATGCCCGAGCCCGGTCGGCGCCAGCACCAGGCACGGAGCGCCGGCAAGCCGTGCTGCCGAGCCGCCGAGCACGACAGTGCGCAAGGCGATGCAATGCACCACGTCCGGCCGCTCGGCCCTTACGATGCGTACCATGCGGGCGACGCTGCGCAGGATTTCGAGCGGACCGAGGCTGCCGCGCTCGGCTTCCAGCGGCACCACGCGGCAGCCGGCGCCTTCGAGCCGATGCGCGTCGTTGCGCACGCGCACCGCCACGGCGACCTCGAAACCCGCCGCCTGCGCCGCCCGCGCCATGGGCATGAAATGGCGCAAGAAGGCCCAGTCCTCGGAATGAAAGAAGAGAAGCTTCGGCATTTGTTCGGTGCGGGGTGAGGCAAAGAGGCTTTAGCGGAAAACGCGCGGCGTGGCGATAAAGATGACGCGCGTGTGACGGACCGGTTACATCCCCAGAATTTTTTTCCCGATACAGGCGCGACACAAAGATCCGCCGGCACGCGTTTGTAATGATTCCGTAATCGCGCTGTTACACGCCGGCATTAGGTTTCATCGCGCCCGCAGTCGTGGGCTACCGCCTTAGTCATTTCCAAATATCCGTACCCTGCCGTGGAGCAAACAGATGCAGCATCGACTCCTGCTCGGCTGCGCGACCGCCGCGCTTACCATCGGGCTCGCCGCCGGCGGCGCCGTCGCCGACGACCGCGACGACCATCATGAGATACACACGGCGACGCCCATCAAGCACCTCGTGGTGATCTTTCAGGAGAACGTCTCATTCGACCATTATTTCGGAACCTATCCGCATGCACAGAACAATGCCGGCGAGACGCCGTTCAAGGCATCGAAGCACACTCCCACGAGCATCAACACTCTGCTCACGCCGCTCGATGTCAACAATCACTTCATGCCGCTCACCGGCGTCAACCTCATCAATCACAACCCTAACAGCAATCCGGCCGCGCCGGTCGCGCCAAACAATAGCAAGCAGAACGGCGCCGGGGCCTCCAACCCGTTCCGGTTGGGACCGGCGCAGGCCGTAGTCGCCGATCAGGGCCACAACTACACGCCCGAGCAGGAAGCCTACAACAACTTCCACATGGACGGCTTTCCGGCCTGGACCGGGGTCGCCGGACCGCCGCCGGCCTCGCCGCCTGCGCCGCTGGTCACCCAGACCACCGGCCTGGTCATGGGGTACTACGACGGCAACACCGTCACAGCGTTTTGGAACTACGCGCAGCACTTCGCCTTGAACGACAACGCGTTCACGACCACGTTCGGACCGTCGACGCCCGGCGCCCTCAACCTCATCGCCGGCCAGACCAGCGGCCTCTCCGCCTTCAACAGCCACGTGCCCTCGAGCCACGAGGTGAGCGATGGCGGCGGGAACTTCAGCCTGATCGGCGACGGCGACCCGCTGTATGACGCTTGTGCCAATACCGGGATCGACCAGGTGGCGATCGCCGGCCGCAACATCGGTGACATGCTCAATGCGAAAGGAATCACCTGGGGCTGGTTCGAGGGCGGGTTCGATCTGACGATCACCAATCCGAACGGCACCACGAATTGCGGCCGATCGCACGCCGCGACCCAACCGCCATTCCCGGTGCAGGCGGATTACATCCCGCACCATCAGCCGTTCCAGTATTTCCAGTCGACGAGCAATCCGACTCACGCGCGGCCGAGTTCGGTGGCGGCGATCGGTCATAGCAACGTCCCGCACACCAACAATCCCGACCCGGCGAACCACCAATACGACACCCATGATTTCTTCGATGCGCTCGATGCCGGCCACATGCCGGCGGTGACCTATCTCAAGGCGCCGGCGTATCAGGACGGTCATGCCGGTTATTCCGATCCGCTCGACGAGCAGCAATTCGTCGTGAGCACGATCAACAGGCTGCAGAAGAGCAAGTTCTGGTCGTCGACCGCCGTGATCATCACCTATGACGACTCCGACGGCTGGTACGATCACCAGATGCCGCCGATCGTGAACCCGTCGTTCAGCACCGCGGATAAGCTCAACGGCCCCGCGACCTGTAACGCCGGCCTGCAACAGGGCAGGACGACGCGCGCGACGCCGCTTAACGGCGCCCTCGGATATTCGGCGCAGGGCCGGTGCGCCTACGGAACGCGCATTCCGCTCCTCGTGGTATCGCCCTTCGCCAAGCGCAACCACGTCGACCATACGCTGATCGACCAGAGTTCGATCCTGCGCTTCATCGAGGACAACTGGCTCGCCGGCGAGCGCGTCCAGCCCGACGGCTCGTTCGACACGATCGCCGGAAAGCTCGACAGCATGTTCGACTTCGACGGGCGGGACGACGAGCCGCGCAAGGTCATCCTCGATCCGAATACCGGCGCCGTGGTTTCGGTGTCGGATGGGCACGACGACGATCATTGATGTGCAGTTGAGTACCTGCGTACGCGCCCGGCCCTGCTGCCCCCGGCAGGCCGGGCTTTCGCGCTTCTGTGAGGCAGAGCAGAATTGGGCGTCATTAGGACGCCCGCATGCTCTCGGAAGCCGAGCGCCTTTTCCTCAGCCGCCGCAAGGTCGGGCAGTTGGCGACCGCCGACCGCCGCGGCGCGCCACACGTGGTGCCGGTGTGCTTCGCGGTCGAAGGCGAGGCGCTCTACATCACGATAGACGAGAAGCCGAAGCGCGCCGGTGCGCCGCTCAAGCGCCTGCGCAATATCGCGGAAAACCCAGCGATCGCCGTGGTGATCGATCGCTACGACGATGACTGGGCGCGGCTCGGTTGGGTCATGCTGCGCGGCCGCGCGGATATCCTCACCGAAGGCGCGGAGCATTCCCGCGCCCAGGCGCTCCTGCGCGCGCGCTATCCGCAATTGAACGATATGGAGATCGGCTCGTTACCGGTGATCGCGCTGCGGACCGAACGTGTGACCAGCTGGGGCAACCTGGCGGCGGAGCCATGAGCCAAACGCGGGACACGCGGCCAGCGCGGGGCTAGCCGCCCGCGCCGGCCAGCGGCTAAGCTTGGTATCCACTCACCCGGGAGCCACGCGCATGCATTGCGGCGTCACCATGTTTCCCACCGACTATTCGATCCAGCCGCACGACCTTGCGGCGGAGGCGGAGGCGCGCGGCTTCGAGTCCGTATGGCTGCCCGAGCACAGCCACATCCCGACGAGCCGCAAGTCCCCATGGCCGGGCGGCGGCGAACTGCCCAAGTTCTATTACGACAGCTATGACCCGTTCGTGTCGCTCGGCGCCGCCGCGGCGGTGACCAAGAAGATCAAGCTCGGCTTCGGCATCTGCCTCGTGATCGAGCGCGATCCGATCCACACGGCGAAGGAAGTCTCGACCCTCGACCGGCTCTCGAACGGTCGCGTACTGTTCGGGATCGGCGGCGGGTGGAACGCCGAGGAAATGGCCAATCACGGCACCGCGTTCGAGACTAGGTTCAAACTGATGCGGGAACGCATTGCCGCCATGAAGGAAATCTGGACCCAGAGCAAGCCGAAGTATTCCGGCGAGCTGGTCAAGTTCGACGAGATGATGCAGTGGCCGAAACCGGTACAGAAGCCGCATCCTCCGATCATCGTGGGCGGCGCCTACCCGCACGCGGCGCGGCGCGCGGTCGCCTATGGCGACGGCTGGATCCCGAACCGTTTCGGCGGGCTTGACCCGGTCGACGCAATCGCCCAATTCCGCAAGATGGCGAAGGATGCCGGGCGTGATCCCGCGTCGCTTTCGGTCGATATGTTCGCGGCGCCGCGTGATCTCGACACTCTCAAAAAATATCGCGATGCCGGCGTCACGCGGGCGATCTGGATGTTTCCGTCCAAAGGCCGGGACGAGGTCCTGCCGATGCTGGATCAATGCGCTGCGCTGATGAAGGCGCTGTGAACGCGAAGTTTGGACGTCTGTCAGATGAATGCGCACGAAAGGCCGATCGCGGCCCGCGAATCCACGACCGTCTGGGACGCCGAGGCCGAGCGGCTGCTGGCGGACTATGACCGCGCGCCGCTACCCGAACTTCTGGCGAGTGCGCAGGCGCTGGGCCGCGAGGGCCACGGCAATGTGGTGAGCTATTCGCGCAAGGTGTTCATCCCGCTTACCCGGCTGTGCCGGGACGTGTGCGGCTATTGCACGTTCGCAACGACGCCGCGGCAGGCGGGAAGCGCCTATCTGACCCCCGACGAGGTCCTGGCGATCGCGCGCGCTGGCCGCGCCGCCGGCTGCCACGAGGCGCTGTTCACACTCGGCGACAAACCGGAGCAGCGTTACGCGGCCGCGCGCTCGGCGCTTGCCCGGCTCGGCTACACGAGCACGATCGAATATCTTGCCGCCATGTGCGCGCTGGTACTCGCCGAAACCGGGCTGCTGCCGCACGTCAACGCTGGCGTGATGACGGAAGACGAGATCGCGGCGCTCCGCCGCGTGAGCGTCTCCCAGGGCATCATGCTGGAATCGGTTGCCCAGCGGCTGTGCGAGCCGGGTGGACCGCACTTCGGCTCGCCCGACAAGGACCCGCAGGTGCGGCTTGCGATGATCGCGGCGGCCGGCCGGCAGCGGGTCCCGTTCACGAGCGGCATCCTGATCGGCATCGGCGAGACGCGGCACGAGCGCATCGCCTCGCTGCTGGCGTTGCGCGACGTGCACGCGCGCCACGGGCATCTGCAGGAAGTGATCGTGCAGAATTTCCGCGCCAAGCCCGGCACGCGCATGGCGGGCTGTGCCGAGCCGCCGCTCGACGACGTGCTGTGGACCGCGGCGGTGGCGCGGCTGATCCTCGGCCCAGGGATGAACATTCAGGTGCCGCCGAATCTCAGCTTCGCCGAATTTCCGCGCCTGCTCGAAGCCGGCATCAACGACTGGGGCGGCATCTCGCCGGTCACCGCCGATCATGTGAATCCGGAAGCGCCGTGGCCGCAGATCGCGACGCTCGAACGCGCCACCGCCGCCGCCGGCTACACGCTCGTGCCGCGCCTCGCGGTTTATCCGGAATACGCCGTGACGCCCGAGCGCTGGGTCGATGCGGGCTTGGTGAAGCGCGTGCTCGATGCAATCGACACCACCGGCTTCGCGCGCGAGGATGATTGGGTTCCTGGCGATTTGGCACCGCCTCCCGCAAAAGCCTCCTCGCTACCCTCCCCCGCAAGCGGGCGAACGATGGAGAGAGCGGCGCCGCATTCGACAACGGCCATTCTCACGCGTGTAGCCCGTGGCGAACAGCTCTCACAAACCGACATCGTCCGCCTGTTTGCGGCGCGCGGGCCGGAGGTCGAGGAGATTTGCGCCGCCGCCGATGCGTTGCGCGCGCGGGTGAGCGGCGACGTCGTCACCTACGTCGTCAATCGCAACATCAACTACACCAACGTGTGCAGCTACGCGTGCAGCTTCTGCGCCTTTTCCAAGGGCAAGCTGCACGATCATTTGCGCGGCCGGCCGTACGACCTCGCGCTCGAGGAGATCGCGCGCCGCACCGAAGAAGCGTGGCAGCGCGGCGCGACCGAAGTATGCCTGCAAGGCGGCATCCATCCGGCCTACACCGGCGACACCTATCTCACCTTGCTGCGCACCGTCAAAGAAGCCGTGCCGCGCATGCACGTGCATGCGTTCTCGCCGCTGGAGATATCGCACGGCGCGCAGACGCTCGGCGTCTCCCTCGCAACTTATCTCGAATGCTTGCAGAAAAACGGCCTCGGCAGCCTGCCGGGAACCGCGGCGGAAATCCTCGACGACGCCGTGCGCGCGCGCATCTGTCCCGACAAGCTCAATACGCGGGAATGGCTCGAGGTGGTCGGGACGGCGCACGAAGTCGGTCTGCGCACCACCGCGACGATCATGTTCGGGCACGTCGAGGACACGCGATCTTGGGCGGCGCATCTGCTGCGCTTGCGCGATCTGCAGGAGCGCACCGGCGGCTTCACCGAGTTCGTGCCGCTGCCGTTCGTGCATATGGAAGCGCCGATGTATCTCAAGTCCGGAGCGCGGCGCGGGCCGACCTGGCGCGAGACCATGCTCATGCACGCGGTGGCGCGGCTCGCGCTGCATCCGCTCGTCGCCAACATCCAGGCCTCGTGGGTGAAGGCCGGTCCGGCCGGCGTGGCGCGGCTGCTCGCCGCCGGCGTCAACGACTGCGGCGGCACGCTGATGAACGAAAGCATTTCCCGCGCCGCCGGCACCCAGCACGGCCAGGAGCACCCGCCCGAAGCGATGGAGGCGATGATCGGTGCGGCCGGCCGCACGCCGCGCCAGCGCACCACGCTCTACCGCGGGGTCGATCCGGAACAGACGCGCTTGAGCTTCGATGCGCCGCCGCTCGCGCCGGTGGTGCAGACCCCGGTGCGGCGACGCGGCAGTCCCATGAGCAGTTATCCCCCCGTCGTCATCGTCCGCGAAAGCGGACGATCCAGTAATCACTGAATTATCATATAAAAACGTAAACAGCGGTGTTTACTGGATGCCCGCTTTCGCGGGCATGACGAAAGGAGAGAGTGAAACAGGAGTCGTCGTGATCAAGGTGGGGTACAAGGCGTCGGCCGAACAATTCGGGCCGCGCGAGCTGCTGAAGTTCTCGGTGCTCGCCGAAGAGCTCGGCTTTGATTCCGTTTTCGTCAGCGATCATTTCCAGCCGTGGAAACATATCGACGGGCACGCGCCGCAGTCGCTCGCCTGGCTCGGCGCGCTCGGCGCGCAAACCTCGCGCGTGCTCATCGGCACGAGCGTGCTCACACCGACGTTCCGCTACCATCCCTCGCTCGTGGCCCAGGCATTCGCCACGCTGGGCGCGATGTTTCCCGGTCGCGTGATCCTCGGCGTCGGCACCGGCGAATCCCTCAACGAAGTGCCAGCCATGGGCATCGCCTGGCCGGAGTTCAAGGAGCGCTTCGCCCGGCTGCGCGAGGCGATCGACCTGATCCGCCGCCTGTGGCGGGACGAGCGCGTCACCTTCGAAGGCACCTACTACCGCACGGTGAACGCGACGGTGTACGACCGGCCCGAAACGCCGGTGCCTATCTATGTCGCGGCGGCGGGCGCGCTGGTGGCGAAATACGCCGGGCGCACCGGCGACGGCTTCATCACCACGAGCGGCAAGGCGCCGGCGCTCTATCGCGAGACGCTGCTGCCCAACCTGAAGGCGGGCCTCGAAGCCGCGAACCGCCCCGACACGATCGACAAGATGATCGAGATGAAGGTGTCGTATGACACCGATATCAAGCGCGCCATGGAGGACACGCGCGAATGGGCCGCGCTGGCGCTCACGCCCGAGCAGAAAATGCACGTCGAGGATCCCATCGAAATGCAGCGCCTCGCCGAGACGCTTTCGGCGGAGCAGGCGGCGACGCGCTGGATCGTCTCGACCGATCCGGACGAGCAGGTCGAGCGCATGGGGCCGTACGTGGACCAGGGCTTCCGTCACCTCGTGTTCCACGCGCCCGGCCGCGACCAGGAGCGCTTCCTGCGGCTTTACGCGAAAGACGTGCTGCCCCGCCTGCGCGCCAAGTTTGGATGACCAACCCAACCCGCATCGAACTGATCGGCGTGCCGGATTTCCCGCTGGTCAAGGCGGGCGACGATCTCGCGGCGCTGATCGCGGCGGCGCTCGAGCGTGCCGGCCTGCGGCCGGGAGCCGGGGACGTCATCGTCGTCGCGCAGAAGATCGTCTCGAAGGCGGAAGACCGTTTCGTCGACATCGCCGCAGTCACCCCGTCAGAGCGCGCGCGCGAAATCGGCCAGGACATACAAAAAGACCCGCGGCTCGTTGAAGTGATCCTGCGTGAATCGACCCGCGTGGTGCGCCAGCGCCCCGGCCTCCTGATCGTCGAGCACCGGCTTGGGTACGTTATGGCGAACGCCGGGGTCGATCATTCCAACGTGGCAGCGCCCGACGGGCGCGAGCGCGTGCTGCTGTTGCCGCGCGATCCGGACGCATCGGCGGAAGCGTTGCGCGCCAAACTGTCCGCCCGTTTCGGCGTTGCGCTTGCGGTGATCGTCAACGACAGCTTCGGCCGGGCATGGCGGCGCGGCACCGTCGGCGTCGCCCTGGGCGCGGCGGGCTTGCCGGCCGCGCTCGACCTGCGCGGCGATCCCGACCTGTTCGGCCAAGCGTTACAGACAACCGTGGTCGGCTTTGCCGACGAGGCTGCGGCGGCCGCCTCGCTGGTCATGGGCCAAGCGGCCGAGGGAATGCCGGTGGTGCTGATCCGCGGGCTTGCCTGGAGCGCGCCGGCGAGCGGCGGGCACACGTTGGTGCGGCCGCCCGAGGAAGATCTGTTCCGATGAGCGGGCACGACGGCGCCGTGCTGGCGCTTTCCGGCGGGATCGGCGGCGCCAAGCTCGCGCTCGGCCTGAGCCGCGTGCTGCCGCCGGAGCGGCTGATCGTCGTCGCCAACACCGGCGACGACTTCGAGCATCTCGGCCTCGCGATCTCGCCCGACCTCGACACGCTCATGTACACCCTTGCGGGCCTGAGCGATCCCGAGCGGGGCTGGGGCCGGCGCGAGGAAACCTGGACCTTCATGGCGGCGCTCGCGGCGCTCGGCGGCGAGACCTGGTTCCAGCTCGGCGACGGCGACCTCGCAAGCCATGTGGAACGCACGCATCGTCGCGCCGCCGGCGAAACGCTCTCGCACATCACCGACGACTTCTGCCGCCGGCTTGGCATCGGCGCCCACATTCTGCCGATGAGCGATGACCGCGTGGCAACGCGCGTGCGGACGCCGGTGGGCTGGCTCGACTTCCAGGACTATTTCGTGCGTCGCCGCTGCGCGCCGGAAGTGAGCGAACTTGCCTACGACGGCGCCGCGCAGGCGCGCCCACACCCTGGGTTCATGGCCGCGTTGGCGGACGCCGGCTTACGCGCGGTCATCATCTGCCCGTCGAATCCTTATCTCAGCGTCGATCCGATTTTGGCGCTGCCCGGCGTGCGCGCTGCGCTCGCGGCCTGCGCCGCGCCGGTGATCGCGGTGTCGCCGATCATCGGCGGCCGCGCGGTCAAAGGTCCGACCGCCAAGATGATGCGTGAGCTGGGCTTACCGGTGACTGCCGCCGCGGTCGCGCAGCATTATGATGGGCTCGTCGATCTGTTCGTGGTCGATCACAGCGAGGGCGAGATAACGCTGCCGAACATGCGCGTTTCCAAAGCCGCCATCCTGATGACGACGCTCGCCGATCGCGAGGCGCTGGCGAAAGCCGTGCTCACGTTTGCGGATGAGCTTCGCGCGGAGAGTCGCACGTGACCGCGCGTGACGTTTGGGCGGTCGTTCCCATCAAGGCGACGGCGGACGCGAAGCAGCGCCTGGGATTTGCCGTTGCGCCGGCGCTGCGTCCGCGCCTCGCGCTGGCCATGGCCGAGGACGTGCTGGCCGCGCTTGCCGCTTGTCGTGAGGTCGCCGGTATCATCGTCGTCACGATCGACGAGGCGGCCGCCGCGCTCGCTGCGCGTTACGGCGCACGCGTGCTCACCGATGGCGCGCGTGACGGCCAGACCGGCGCGGTCGCGGCCGCGGCGCAGCGGCTCGCGCGCGAAGGCAAAGGCGCGATGCTGACGATTCCCGGCGACGTCCCGCTCATCACGCCCGACGAAATCGCGCAGCTCATCACCGCCCACGACCGCAGGCCCGATTTCGTCATCGTGCCGGCGCACGACGAGCGCGGCTCGAATGCGATCCTGTGTGCGCCGCCGGACGCGGTACCGCTGAAATTCGGCGATGACAGTTTCCGCCCGCATCTGGAGGCCGCGCGGGGCGCCGGGATCGAACCAAAAATTCTGCGGCTCCCTGGCCTCGGCCTCGACATCGACAATCCCGCCGACCTCGCCGCGTTTCTGAAAGTGCCCTCGAACACGCGCGCGCGTGCGCTGCTCGAAGAAGCCGAGGTGAAGCCCCCACTCGGCGCGCTGCGCGCGCCACCCTACCCCTCCGAAGGAGGGATGAAGCGCGTCGCTGTTATCGGCGGCGGCATCGGCGGGCTCACCGCCGCGGCCTCGCTGCTTAAGGCCGGCTTCGACGTGCACGTCTATGAGCAGGCGAAGGCCTTGGGCGAAGTCGGCGCCGGCATCAACATCGGGCCGAACGCCTCGCGGCTGCTGCACCGGCTCGGCCTGGCCGAGAAACTCGGCGCATGCGGCGTGAAGCCAAGCACCTTCGATCAGCGCCGCTGGGACGACGGCCGCTTCCTCCTGCGTTCGCCGCTCGGCGCACTCATCGAGGAGAAATTCGGCGCGCCCTATTACACGTTCCATCGGGCCGACCTGCACGGCGCGCTCGCCGGCTTGTTGCCGGCCGAGCGCGTGCACCTCGGCCATCGTTTCAAACAATTGATCGATCGCGGCGATTGGATCGAAGCGCAATTCGACAACGGAACCGGAATCGCGGCCGACGTCCTCATCGGCGCCGACGGCATCCATTCGGCGGTG
>JAFAUQ010000133.1 GCA_019243195.1 Hyphomicrobiales bacterium | reverse complement strand
CCTGATTTTGCCGCACGCTCGGAAGCGAACTTCGGAATCGCAGGACACTAGCAAAACCATAATTCTAGTGCCGCTTTGAACCCGAAGTCCGCAGACCGAACTGGCGGCAATCGTAGTGCGGCCGAGTTGGTGGACTTCCACGATAGCAGCGCCCTGCGACCGGCGCCAATGTCGACGACGCGCGCGCCCGTGACCCCGACCCGTTCGCGCGCTATGCTTGGGCTACGCCCGGTCGGGCAATCGACAACGAGAGGATCTCGCCTTGCGTTATCTGCACACCATGCTGCGCGTGCGTAATCTCGACGACGCGCTCGACTTCTACTGCAACAAGCTCGGCCTGAAGGAAGTGCGCCGCCGGGTGGACGATAAGAACCGCTACACGCTGGTGTTCCTCGCCGGCCCCGACGATGAAGATCTCGTGGAGGAGAGCAAGCGCGATAGCGGCCGCGATGCACCGCTCGTCGAGCTGACCTACAACTGGGATAGCGAAGACTACGGCGAAGCGCGGTTCTTCGGCCACCTCGCCTACGAGGTCGACGACATTTACGCCACCTGCGAGAAGCTGATGAAGGCCGGCGTGACCATCAACCGGCCGCCGCGCGACGGCAACATGGCGTTCGTGCGCTCGCCCGACAAACACTCGATCGAGCTGTTGCAGAAGGGCAGCGCGCTGCCGCCGCAAGAGCCGTGGAAGTCGATGCCGAATACCGGCAAGTGGTGAAGCAGAGGGAGACTCTCCACGCTTGCTTGCCGCTCCGGCCAAATCTCTTTATACCTCCGCGCGCTTTCAGCGCCCTTCGTCTAGCGGTCCAGGACGCCGCCCTTTCACGGCGGAAACACGGGTTCGAGTCCCGTAGGGCGCGCCATCCCCCACAGTTTACAGATTGTCGCACCCGGCATGTCGGGGTGTGTGGTAGTAAGGTGCCGACTTCATCACTGCAGTGCAGGATCAGCATAGGAACAGGCGGTCTCCCCACTGGTTATTTTCCAACGGCTCACCGAAATGGCGAAGCCGTGACCAGAGGAATGGAGACCATAATGTCGAAGATTCTCGTGGCGACGGCGGTTGCCATCATGATTGCCTCCGCCGGGGCGGCGTCCGGGAAGGTGCGTCACCACTACTACCGTCATTACATGGCGCCCAACGCGCAAATGAACACGCCCGGCCAGCCTGGGGCCTATGGTTCGCCCGGCAACATGACGCCCGGCTACTCCAGCACGGCGCGAACCCCGCCGACGAACACCAACGGCCAGTAATCGCCGAGACCAACAGGAATAAACCACCGCCCCTCCAGTCGGAGGGGCGGTTTGTTTTGTGACATCCGGGCTGTTGATAGGCTTCACGGAATGGGAATGGCCACCTTCCCCTCGCCCGGCGTGTCGATCACGTAACTCGGCTGGCACAGCCCGGAGAAGCGCGTGCGCAGCGAGCGCATGAGTTCCTGGCCGTGCACAACACTCGTGCGGAAGTGAGCGGTGCCGGGCGCACGATCGAGATGGTGCAAGTAGTAAGGTTTGATGCGGCACTCGACGAAGGCGCGCATCAGTGCACCGAGCGTCTCGACCTCGTCGTTCACGCCCTTGAGCAGCACTGATTGCGCGAGCATCGGCACGCCCGCATCGATGATGCGCGCGCACGCGGCGCGTGCGGCCGGCGTCAGCTCGCGGGCGTGGTTGGCGTGCAGCACCACGTAGTTCGTTTTGCCCGAGGACTTGAGCGCGCGCAGCAACGCCGGTGTGATCCGCGCCGGGTCGACCGCCGGAACGCGCGTGTGAATGCGGAGAATTTTGACATGCTCGATAGTTCCCAACCGCTTCATCACGACGGCAAGCCGGCGCGGCGAGAGCACCAGCGGATCGCCGCCGCTGAGAATGACTTCCCATATCTCCGGATGCGTTGAGATATACGCGAGGGCGTTCGCCAGCGCTTGTTCCGACAGCCCGTTAGGCTTGCCGGCACCGATCATCTCCCGGCGGAAGCAGAAGCGGCAGTAGACCGCGCACACGCTGACGAGCTTGAGCAGCACGCGGTCGGGAAAACGATGCACGAGACCTTCGACCGGGGTGTGTACGTCATCGCCGATGGGATCGGCTGCCTCATCTGGCTGTAGGTCGAGTTCGGCCGGATCGGGAACGAACTGGCGCGCGATCGGATCTTGCGGATCGGCGAGGTCGATGAGCTCGGCCATGGCCGGCGTGATGGCGACCGCATAACGCTCGGCCACACGCTGAAGCTCAGCGAGACGTTCGGGCGGAGCCAATCCGGCTTCCACCATGTCGGCGGGACGCCTCAATGTGTGTGATGACCTCATGATACGCTCACTCCGGATTTCCGCGGTCGACCACCGGGGTCCATATCACCTGTTCGATGCGTTGCGCGCCGGTCAACAGCATCACCAGGCGGTCGAAGCCGAGCGCGACGCCGCTTGCGGGCGGCATCGCGCCAAGCGCGGCGAGAAAGTCCTCATCGACCGGATAACGCTCGCCGTGCAGGCGTTCTTTCTCGGCCATTTCCGCTTCGAACCGGCGGCGCTGCTCGGCCGCATCGGTCAACTCGCCGAACCCATTCGCAAGTTCCACCCCGCAAGCGTATAGCTCGAACCGTTCGGCGACGCGCGGATCATGGGCGGTCGGGCGCGCGAGGGCGGCTTCGGCAACCGGATATTCATAAAGCAGGGTCGGCCGCCCGAGGCCGAGGTTCGGTTCGATCCGCTCGACCAGCACGCGGCTGAACACGTCAGCCCAGGAATCGTCGTCGGCGACCCGAATGCCGGCCGTCCCAGCCGCCCTGGCGAGGGCGTTCCGATCCGCCGTTTCCGCCGACACGGTCGCGAGCAGATCGATATTGGCGAATCGCGCGAAAGCTTGCGCCACGGTCATCCGCTCCGCCTCGGCGAAAGGCGTGGCGATGTGGTCGCGGAACGACAGGCGCCGCGTGCCTGCTGCGTGCGCCGCGGCGGCAAGGAGCGCCGCGCAATCGTCCATGATGATCTCGTAGCCCTCGTTGACACGGTACCATTCCAGCAACGTGAACTCCGGGTGATGCAGTGCGCCGCGCTCGCGGTTGCGGAACACGCGGGCGAAATCGAAGATCCTGCGCTCGCCGGCGGCGAGCAGCTTCTTGCAGGCGAACTCCGGCGACGTGTGCAGATAAAGACGTGACCGGGTTTGCTCGGGTGCCTGAAGCTCCGTGGCGAAGGCGTGCAGATGCGCCTCGTTTCCCGGAGACACCTGCAACGTCGCGCTCTCGACTTCGGTGAAACCGCGCGATTTGAAAAAATCCCGCGCCGCTCCCGTGATGCGGGCGCGCGCGGCGAGAAACGGCCGCCGATCCGCGTGCACGTGCGGCGCCCACCACGGTGAGGGTGCGTTCATGCGCCCTCCCCTCGCGCCCGTGAAAGAGGAAGGAAAGCGCTGGCGAACCGCATCAGGATCGCTATGGTGCGCGCCAACATGGCGGCGGCGCTCCCGGCCCGGCCGCGCCAGCAGGGACCGTGATCCGTGAAAGTCATTGCCAGCTCGCTCCGTAAGGGCAACGTCGTCGATATGGACGGCAAGCTCTACGTCATCCTCAGCGCCGAGAATATCCATCCCGGCAAGGGCACGCCGGTTACCCAGCTCGACATGCGCCGCATCAGCGACGGCGTGAAGGTTTCGGAACGCTACCGCACCACCGAGCAGGTCGAACGCGCGTATGTCGAGGATCGCGAGTTCCAATATCTCTACCAGGACGGCGACGACTTCCACTTCATGAATCCGGAGACTTACGACCAAATCGCGGTCTCGAAGGACATTGTCGGGGATCAGGCCGCCTTCCTACAGGAAAACATGAAGGTGACGCTGAGCACGCACGAGGGCGTCGTGCTGGCGATCGAATTGCCGCAGCGCGCGACCCTCGAAGTCGTCGAGACGGAGCCGACCGTGAAGGGCCAGACTGCCTCCTCGTCCTATAAGCCCGCGGTGCTTTCCAACGGAGTGCGCACCATGGTGCCGCCGCATGTCGCGCCCGGCACGCGAATCGTGGTGATGACGGCCGACGGCAGCTACGTCGAGCGCGCGAAGGACTGATCTCAAAGCGGAGCGCCATGCCGAACGCGATCGGCCGCCGCAGGTTCCTCGCAGCCGCGCTGGGCGCGGCGACGGCGCTTGCTGGCCCTGCCGGCGCGAGCGCCGCATCCTTCTCCCAGTGGGTGGAAAGTTTCCGGGGGCGCGCCCGTGCGCGCGGCATCTCGGACGCGACCTACGCGCGCGTGATGAGCGCGATCAAGCCGGACACCTCGGTCTATGCACTCGACCGTTCTCAGCCCGAGTTCAACGAGCAAGTCTGGCAGTATCTCAACCGCCGCGTCTCCGACTGGCGCATTTTGACCGGCAAGGAGCGCGCGAAGGAATATGCGCCGTTGCTCGCACGCGTCGAACAGACCTATGCGGTCGACCGCTACGTCATGCTCGGATTGTGGGGCATGGAGTCCGCTTACGGCGACGTGGTGGACAACCTCAAGCTCATGCGCCCCGTGCTGCCGGCGCTTGCGGCGCTCGCCTGGGGCGAGCGGCGCCGCCGCCGCTACTGGGAGCAGGAGCTGCTCAACGCGCTGGTCATCATCGACCGCGGCTGGGCGCGGCCGCAGGAGATGATCGGATCTTGGGCCGGCGCGATGGGGCATACCCAATGGATGCCCGAGGTGTGGCTGCACATGGGCGTCGATTTCGATGGCGACGGTCACCTCTCGCCCTACGGCCGGCCCGATGATGCCCTCGCCGGCACCGCGCGCTACATCTTCGAGCGCGGCAAATACAAACGCGGCGTGGAATGGGGTTGCGAAGTGCGGCTGCCGGGCAAACTCGGTGGCGGGCGCGCACGCAGCTTCGCGGCGTGGAAGCAGGCGGGCGTGGTACGCGCCGACGGGCAGGCGTTTGCCCATCCGGACGAGCCGGCGCGCCTGTGGCGCCCGGTGCCCGGGGGCCCGGTCTTCCTGCTGACCCGGAATTTCTCCGCCGTGCGGTCGTACAACCCGTCCAACAACTACACCCTTGCGATCGTCCATCTCGCCGACCGCATTCGCGGCGCGGGCCCCTTCGTCCAGCAATTCCCCGGTGGCGAGCGCACGCCCACGCTCGCGGAAATCCAGGAAATCCAGCGGCGCTTGACCTCCCTCGGCTTCGACACGCACGGTTCCGACGGCCGCGTCGGAAACGACACGATGGCGGCGGTGCGCGCGTTCCAGCACAAAGCCGGGCTCGTGCCGGCGGACGGCTATGCCGGACTCAAGGTGCTCGCCAAGCTGCGCCAGGGCGGGTGATGCCCGACTAACTGGTGCGTACGTGGCGCCGCATTCGTGCACAAGCTAAGCTCCCCACAACGAAGCAGGTAACGATCTCACCATGACAATCAGCCAACAAAGAATGCCGCGGCCGACCGCGGCCGACGATCCGCTTGCCGCCGTCGAGCGGCCGGTGCCGGCGGGCACCAACGCAGCGGGTTTCGGCAGTGACGTGGCGGCGGAAGCGCTGCGCGCGCTCGACATCCCGTACATCGCGCTCAATCCCGGGGCGAGCTACCGCGGCCTGCACGACAGCCTGGTCAATCATCTAGGCAACGCGCAGCCGCAGATGCTCTTGTGCCTGCACGAGGAGCACGCGGTCGCGATCGCGCACGGTTATGCCAAGGTAACCGGGCGCGCGATGGCGGCGGCCGTGCATTCAAACGTCGGGCTGTTCCACGCCACGATGGCGATCTTCAACGCCTGGTGCGATCGACAGCCGGTCATCGTGATCGGCGCGACCGGCCCGGTCGATGCCGCCAAGCGCCGTCCGTGGATCGACTGGATTCACACGGCGCGCGACCAGGGCGCGATCGTGCGCGGCTACGTCAAATGGGACGACCAGCCCGCCTCCCCGGCCGCCACGCGTGAAGCGCTGCTGCGCGCCGGCTGGATCGCGCAGACCGCGCCCATGGGGCCGGTTTATGTGAACCTCGATGCGGAGTTGCAGGAGGCGCCGCTCGAAGCGCCGCTGCCGCAGATCGACGCCGCGCGCTTCATGCCGCCGGCGCCGGTCGCGCCGCCTCCGGCGGCGATCGAACAGGCCGCGGCGCTGCTGCGCGCCGCCAAGCGACCGGTCATCCTTGCTGGCCGCGCCTCGCGCAGCCTCGCCGCGTGGAACGCTCGTGTTGCTCTCGCCGAAACCCTCGGCGCCCGCGTTCTCACCGACCTCAAGCAAGGCGCCGCCTTTCCGACCGATCACCCGCTCCATGCCGGCGCCCCCGGGATGATTGTACCGGCCGGCGATGCGGCCGCAGCCATCCGTGAGGCCGATCTGATCCTCAGTCTCGACTGGGTTGATCTCGCCGGCACCCTGCGGTCCGTTTTCGGCGCCGAACCGCCGTCGGCCCGCATCATCCAGATCACTCTCGATCACCTCGTCCACAACGGCTGGAGCATGGACTATCAGGGCTTGCCGCCGGTCGATTTGCTGCTCGCCGCGCAGCACGAGTCCACGGTGCCCGCCCTCCTCGCCGCGATCGGCGCCACCGGCGAACTGCGCACCCCCGCGCCGCCGCCCGCCTTGCCTGCGCCGATTGCCGGCGACCGCATCACGGTCGACGATCTCGCGGCGGCGCTGCGCCGCGCCGCTGGGTCGCGCGCGGTGTCGCTTACGCATCTGCCGCTGGGATGGAACGGCGCGAGCTGGCCGTTCCGGCATCCGCTCGACTACATCGGTGCCGAGGGTGGCGCCGGCATCGGCTCCGGTCCCGGCGTTTCGGTCGGCGCCGCGCTCGCCTTGCGAGAGTCCGGCCGGCTGCCCGTCGCGGTGTGCGGCGACGGCGATTTCCTCATGGGCGTCACCGCGCTGTGGACCGCGGTTCACTATCGCATCCCGCTGCTCTTCGTCGTCGCCAACAATCGCTCGTTCTACAACGACGAGGTCCATCAGGAGCGGGTCGCGCGCATGCGCGCGCGGCCGGTCGAGAACAAGTGGATCGGCCAGCGCATCGACGATCCCGATATCGATCTTGCCGCCATGGGACGCGCCCAGGGCGCGATCGGCTTTGGGCCTGTCACACGCGCGAGCGGACTCGAGAAAATCCTGAGCGAAGCCATCGCCGCAGTCAAGGCCGGCTCGGTGGCGGTGGTCGATGTGCGAGTCGAACCGGGATATACCCCCGCCATGACGGCGGCCCTCACCCGTAGCGCCAAGGCAACGTGATAAAATCGAGGTTGAGAGCAACTCTACGATGCCGGGCGCGACCGCTCTTTCCAACCGGGCCGGCAATGCGGCGCCGCGCATGAAGGCGGCCGATCCGATCCTCGTTGTCGAGGACATCGTCAAACGCTTCGACACGCCGGACGGCGAACTCACCGCGATCGATGGCGTGTCATTTGATGTCGCGCCCGGAGAGTTCCTGGCGGTGATCGGGCCGTCCGGCTGTGGCAAGTCCACCCTGTTCAACGTGATCGGCGGCCTCATCGACGGCTACCAGGGCCGCGTTACGGTCGGCGGCGAAATCGTGCGCGGCCCGCACGCGGCGATCGGCATGGTATTCCAGGAGGAATCGACCTTTCCCTGGCGCACCGTCATTGAGAACGTCGCCTTCCCGCTGGAAATCGCCGGCATCGCCAAGGCGGAGCGCCTCGAGCGCGCCCGTCACTTCGTGGCGCTGGTCGGCCTTGCCGGATTCGAGCGGCGTTATCCGGCCGAATTGTCGGGCGGCATGCGCCAGCGCGTCTCGATGGCGCGAACGCTCGCCTCCGAACCGAAGATTTTGCTGATGGACGAGCCGTTCGCCGCCCTCGACGAGCAGACGCGGCTCCTCCTCGGCGACAAGGTGCTGCAGATCCAGCAGGAGCTTAAACAGACGACCTTGCTGATCACGCACAACATCACGGAGGCGGTGCAACTCTCCGACCGCATCCTGGTGATGACCTACCGGCCGGGCCGGCTCAAGCGGGTCGTGCCGATCGACCTGCCGCGCCCGCGCACCTCGGAGATCGTATCGAGCGACGCCTTCGGGCATTACGTGGCGCAAATCTGGAGCGACCTGCGCGAGGAGGCGACGCGCGGGATGGAGGACGCCGAAGCGCATTCGCTGCGCGAGAGGCCGACGCCGTGAACGGCGTACGCCGGCTCAGCGCGAAGCTCGCGCCGCCGACGCTCGGGCTCGTCACGCTGGCCCTTGCGATCGTCATCATCCAAGTGCTGATCGAGGCCGGCCGCATCAACCGTTTTGTCGTGCCGCTGCCCACGCAGGTCGCGGCGAGCTTCGGCCGGGTGATCGCCGAGGAAAACGTGCTCGGCCGGTTCCTGCTCACCGCCGGCGAGGCGCTTGCCTCCGGCGTGCTGCTCACCGTCGTCGGCGTCGGCCTCGGCGTCCTTC
>JAFAUQ010000044.1 GCA_019243195.1 Hyphomicrobiales bacterium | reverse complement strand
TGGCAAGCTCCTGCGCCCAGGAGAGATTGATCGAGGTGAGCCCGAGGTAGATGGCGTCGGCGGCGGCCTCGATCCAGGTAAGCCCGTGCGCCTTGGCCCATCCGGCCAACACGGCCGAATTGCTGGCCCCGTAGCGATGCACCACCGCCACGAAGGTGACGATGGTGGCGGCGGCAATCAAACTGGCGATGAGCCACTCCTCGAGCCGGTCGAGGATGCGGTCGAGCACAGCAAACACGGCGTGTCCCCTCGGGCGGCGAGCTTCGGGCTCACCTTTTATTTTGAACGCGACGGGCGCCGGCCGCTTATGAGCCGCCGGCGCCCGCGATGCTTTCTTGGAGCATGATCTTTTCCGAAAACCGGTGTCCACTTTTCGGGATCATGCTCTATCGAACCAAACGTCTCACGACGCCGGCGTAAAGCCGGAGGCCTTGTAGATCTGGTCGATGAAGTCCTTGCCGAAGCGGCTCTGCATCTCCTTGTGCACCGGCATCAGCTTCTTGATCCAGGCCTGCTTCTCCTCGGGCGTCTGCACGTGGACCTCGATCTTGCCCGACGCTTTGATCTTCTCCAGCGCGTCCGTGTTGTCCTTCGCCGCGGTCTCGTTGAAGAACTCGGTCGATTCTTTCACCGCGCGGTCGAGACCCGGACGCACGTCGGCCGGCAACCCGTCCCAGAACTTCTTGTTGGTGATGAGCGAATAGGTGAGCCGGCCGTGATAGGACACGGTCAGGTCCTTCTGCACCTCGTAGAACTTCTGGGTGAGAATGTTGGAAGGCACGTTGTCCTCGCCGTCGACGACGCCGGTCTGCAGCGCCTGATAAAGCTCTGAGAACGCCATGATCTGTGGAATGGCGCCGAGTTCGCGCGCCACCGCGTCGAGCACCTTCGAGCCCTGGATGCGCATCTTCAGGCCGCGGAAATCCTCCGGCGTGATGAGCGGCTTGTTGCAGGTGTAGACGTGGGCGCCGTTGTCCCAATAGGCGAGCGGGTGAACGCCCTTGGCGTCGAGCTTGTGGCCCATTTCCGCCAAGATCGGGCTGTCATAGACCGCACGCGCGCGCGCATCGTCGACCATGAGATAGGGAAGGTCGAAGACATCGTATTCCTTGACCCCGAGCGGGCCGAATTTGGAGATCGACGGAGCCAGCAATTGCACCGAACCGAGCTGCAAGGCCTCGAGTTCCTCCTTGTCCTTGTAAAGGGACGAGTTGGGATAGACTTCGACCTTGACCTTGCCGTCGGTGTACTTCTCGGCGAGCTCCTTAAACTTGAGCGCCGCCTTGCCTTTCGGGGCGTCCGGCGAGACGACGTGGCTGAACTTGATGATGAGCGGCTGCTGGGCCATGACGGCGCCCGGAGCCATGAAGACGGCCGCCGCAGCTGCCGCGATAAGCCATTTACGCATCGATGTTTTTCCTCCGCCAGGGGGCGATTGTGGTCCCGCCATTGAGGCTTTCCACTATAGCGAACCACCGGCAATTAGACCAACGGCTAGGCAGCGAAGCCCGCGTCAGCCGCGCCACGGCCGCGGTGCGCGGGCCGGATGGCCGAAGTCGCGGGGATTGAGGCCGGCGTGGAACCAGCTGACGAAGCTGACGATGTCGTAGACCGGTAAATCCAAGTGTTCGCGCAGCGTCGCCGCATAGGGCGCCATGTTGGTGCATTCGAGCAGTACGGCGCCAACCTGGGGATGCCGGCGGACGAGCGCCTCGCCGGCGTCGATGATGTCGCGCTCGGCTGCCGCAATGTCGAGTACCGGCTCGTCGCCAAGGATGGCGCGGGTGAACTCGCGGCCCTCGTCGGTGCCGACGACCGGGGTGTCGGCGCTGACCCCCGCGGCCGCGAGATGCTCGGGCGTGAGGGTCTTCGCACTGATCGTCAGGATGCCCACCTGCCGGCCGGCCGGGAGCACGCGTTCAATCATCGGCGCCTGCATCAAGCTCGACGTCGCAACCGGAACCCCGACATGGGCGGCGATGTCGCGCTGGAACAGGGAGAGGAAGCCGCACGTGGTGGTGATCCCGTCGGCGCCGAGGTCGGCGAGTTCGCGCGCACCTTCAAGAAACGCGTTGAGGAGCCCGTTCGCGCGCTCCTTGACCACGCGCTCGGGCGAGGCGCCCTTGACCACCTTGTAGAGCACCGGAAATGGCCAGGTTGCGGCATTCCCCATGTCGCCCGGGATGCGCGGGAACCGCGTCTCGAGCATCAGGATCCCCACGCGGGACCCGTAGAGCGCCTTGCCGCCGTGGGCGATGCGGTCGTGGTTGGGGCGGTCAGGCATCGGTTGACGGCGGCTTGCGCATCGACCTACGACGCGGGATTTTCAAATTGACGCCGCCCAGGGGATCGACATGCTCGCGAATCTGATCGAACAAATTAACCAGGGCCGGCGCACTTTCACCTAAGGCGGCGCGTAGGATCCAGAGCGCCTCCTCTTCCATCGAGCGGCTCTGCTGGGCCGCGCGCGCCCGCACGTTGCGCTCCAGCGCCTTGTCCAAGTTTCGGATAATGAGACGTTCCATCGTCAGCAACCGTATTCGCGTTCAGTACATCTTCACCCTCCGCTGGAGCAAGCGTCCTTTGCCCGCATGCCTGGCCATCTCCCGATAGGTGAAGCGCGCCCGATGCCCTGCTACACTACTGCGAAACGAACCGAGGGGAGCGTTGAATGAAATTGACGTTGCGTTTGGCCGCTGCTGGGATCGCCCTGCTCGCGGTCTCCACCGTGGTGCATGCCGCCGATCCGGTGGTGATCGGGCTCGAAATCCCGCTTTCTCCGCCGGGCGATCCGCTCTCCGGGCAATTGATCCGCCGCGGCGGCGAGTTGGCGATCGAATACATTAACGGTCCGATGGGCGGCGTGCTGCCCGGCCGCCCGGCGGCGCTCTCGGTGCAGGACAGCCAGGGCCGCACCGAAAGCGGGATCGCCGCCTATCGCCGGCTCGCGACCGAGGACCGCGCGGTCGGCGTCACCGGCTTCTTCCATTCCTCCGTCAACCTCGCGGTCAACGAGGTGGCGAAGGAACTGGGCGTGCCGACCATGGCGACCCAGGCGTCGGCATCCGACATCACCGCCAAGCATTACGACGTCGCCTTCCGCACCCACGCGATCGATCCGCTGCGCGTCGCCGCCTTTCTCGAGTTCATCAAGGCCAAGAAGTTCAAGCGCATCGCCATGCTGGCGGAGACGACGGATTACGGCATCGGAATCGCCGAGGAGACCGAGCAGCAGAGCAAAAAGCAGAACCTCGGGCTCGAGCTGTTGACCGTGACCTTCGATCACGGCTCGACCGACCTCACGCCGCTGCTGCTGCAGGTCAAGGCCTTCAAGCCCGACCTCGTCATCAACATCGGGGTCGGCCAACCCATGGACCTGATGGTCGAACAGGCGGCGACGCTCGGCATCACGCCGCAGACGCCGATGCTGGTCTCCTATGACGCGCCGATCCGCCCGCAGTTCTGGCAGCTGCACCCGAAAACCGGCGCCGGCCTTTATTTCATCGCCTACTACTCGCCCAAACAGAAACTTTCCGACGCGGCAGAATGGTTCACCAAAGCGTATGAGGCGAAATATAACGAGTCGCCGGTCTATTCTTCGCTTAACGGTTTTGGCGACGTGCTCATTTTCGCCCAAGCGGTGAAGCAGGCGAACAGCACCGATCCTAAGGCGGTGATCAAGGCGCTCGAAACCGGCTCGTTCAAGACCTGGACTGCGACGCCGGTGACGTTCCCGCGCGCCGAGGGCGTGTTCTTTCACAACTGGTCGCCGCCGATTTTGATCCTGCACTACACTTCGGCGAACCAGGACTGGAAGACCGCCGACATCGTCGTCGAGCACGCGGGCACGACGCCGTAGTGTAGGCTATGCGTGTCCGCGCGCACTGCGTCATGGCCGGGCTTGTCCCGACCATCCACGTCTTGAATCAAAAAAAAGAAGACATGGATGCCCGGCACAAGGCCGGGCATGACGGCTTTGAGGTTGTCGCCCGCCCCGCCAGCGCAGCAAGCGGGGAGAGGTAAGGATGTTCTCCATCGAGCTGTTGATCCAGACGCTGATCGCCGGCGTCATCATCGGCGTGCTCTACGCGCTTATGGCCCTCGGCATCACCTTCATCTACAGCATCGTCAAGATGATCAACTGGTCGATGGGCGAGTTCTATATGATCGGCGGATATTTGCAGTATCTGCTGATCGTGGAGTGGCTCGGCGCAGATTTGTGGTGGGTGGCGGTGCCTCTCTCGGCGCTCGGCGTGTTCCTCATCGGCTATCTGCTCGAGCCGGTGCTGATCAAGCCGATGTTCACCACCGCCGTCGAGCGCAAGGACGACTACGCCATCGTGGTGACGATCGCGCTGCTGTTGATGCTGCGCAACCTCGCCGCCGCGCTCGGCGGACCCTACCAGCGCACGCCCGGCTCCAATCTGCCGACCGTCATGCTCGGCCCGCTGCCGGAAAGCGGCGCGCGCTTCGCCGCATTCCTGTGCGCGCTCGCGGCGATCGCGCTGTTTTATCTGCTGCTCAAGAAGACGTGGCTGGGCCTCGCCTTGCGCGCGGCGGCGCAGAGCCGCATCGGCGCGCAGACCGCCGGCGTCGACCTGTTCCGCCTCGACCAGATCGCCTTCGGCATCGGCGTCGGCCTCGCCGGGCTCGCCGGCGCGCTGCTCGCGCCCGTGTTCATGGTGTTTCCGACGAGCGGCGTCGTCACCACGGTCAAGGGCTTCGAAATCATCGTGATCGGCGGCCTCGGCTCGATCCCGGGCGCGTTGATCGCGGGCGTGCTGCTCGGGGTCGTCGAATCCCTCGGCGCGTCTTTCATCGCCGCGCCCTACCAGAACGTCTACGGATTCCTGCTCGTCGTCCTGGTGCTGCTGGCGCGGCCGACCGGCCTGTTCGGCGAACGCGTCCGGCAGGCGTGAGGCCGTGCGGTGGCGGCGCTGCTCGAAACCCGCGATCTGACCAAACGCTTCGGCGGGCTCATCGCCACCGGAGGCGTCGACCTCACGATCGAACCGGGCGAAATCCGCGGGTTGATCGGGCCGAACGGCGCCGGCAAGACCACGCTCGTCAACCTCATCTCCGGCCTCTATCCGCCCGACGGCGGCGACATCCGCCTCGCCGGGCAGTCGCTCGCCGGCCTCAAGCCGCACGAGGTCGCGCGGCGCGGCCTCGTTCGCAGCTTCCAGGTGAGCAAGCTGTTCGGCAACATGAGCCTGCGCGAGAATTTGTTACTGCCGGCGCTGGCGCAGTCAGGCAATGCCGATTTCGTCGCGGCGCAGGAACAGGCAACGCGCTTCCTCGATCTCACGAGACTGGCACCGCTCGCCGACGCGCCGGCAAAGACGCTATCCGGCGGCCAGCGCGCCCTGCTGCAGGTCGCGGCCGGATTCATGGCGCCGGCACTCAAGTGCTATTTGCTCGACGAGCCGTTCGCCGGCATCAACCCGACCATCAAGGACGCGATCATCGAGCTGATCGAGGAGGAGAACCGCCGCGGCATCACCTTCATTATCGTCAGCCACGAGATGGCCGTCGTGCGCAGGCTATGCCGCCGCGTCACCGTCCTGGTCGAAGGGCGCGTTGCCGCCGAGGGCACGCTCGACGAGGTCGCCGCGCGCGGCGACGTGCTCGCCGCCTATCTCGGCCGGGGTTTTGCGTGACCGCGCTCCTCGCCATCGAGGACCTTTTCGCCGGCTATGTGAGCGGCGTCGACATCCTGCAGGGGCTTTCGCTCAAAGTCGAAACTGGCAGCGTGACGGTCGTGATCGGCCCGAACGGCGCCGGCAAATCGACCCTGCTGCGCACCCTCTTCGGGCTGCTCAAGCCGCACCACGGGAACGTACGGTTTGCCGGGCAGGAGATCGGTGGGCGCGAGCCGGCATCCATCAAGGCGCTCGGCATCGGCTACGTGCCGCAGGAGATCAACGTCTTCCCGCTGCTCACGGTCGAGGAAAATCTGCGCATGGGCGGCTGGATCCTGCGGCGCGATCGCGCGGCGTTCGCGCGCGCGCTCGAACGCGTACTCGACACGTTTCCCTTGCTCGCGCAGCGGCGGCACGAGCCGGCCGGCGCACTCTCCGGCGGCCAGGGCCGCATGCTCTCCGTGGCGCGTGAGATGATGACGGCGCCGACACTCATGCTGGTGGACGAGCCGACCGCCGGGCTGGCGCCGGCACTGGTCGCGCAGGTTTACGAGTTGCTGCAAGCTGCGCGTAAAGCCGGGAGCACCATCCTGCTGGTCGACCAGAACGTCGAGGACGCGCTGCGCCATGCCGACGACGTGTACTTAATCGACCTCGGGCGCGTGCGCGCGCAAGGGCCCGTACGCGAGTTCCCGCTCGAGCGGGTGAGCGCGCTGATCAAAGAATGTCTGCTCGGATGATAGGTGTGGCGCTGTCGTTCGGCGATTGGCGCCGTCCCGCGGCCATCGTCACCGGCGCGGCGGTGCTGCTGGCGCTGCCGCCGTTCTTCGCCGGCGGGTTCACGCTGCATCTGCTCACCACCGGCCTCTACTACACGATCCTTGCGGCAAGCTGGAACCTGCTGGCCGGCTTCACCGGCCAGTTCTCGCTCGCGCATCACGCCTTCGCGGCGATCGGCGCCTACACCTCCGGCCTGCTGATCCGCTACTACGGCGTGCCGATCTGGGTCGGGATCGTGAGCGGCGTCGCGATGGCCGCGCTGCTCGGCTTCGCGCTCGGGCGCATGGTGCTCTCCATGCGCGCCATCTATCTCGCCATCGCCACCTGGGCGTTCGCCGAGACGATCCACATTCTCCTGACCGCCGCCTATCCGATCACGCGCGGCGAACTCGGCCTCAATGTGCCGCCGCTGTTCCGCAACCTCGACCCGACGGCCTACTACGTTCTGTTCGTAGCGCTCACACTCGTGTGCGTGACGATCATGTACGCCATCGTGCGCAGCCGCATCGGCTATTTCATGCGGGCCATCCGCGACGATGATTTGCGCGCGGAGAGCCTCGGCGTCGACACCACGCGGGTGAAAGTATTCGTGTTCACCGTCGCAAGCGCGTTCGCCGGGCTCGCCGGCGCCTTCTACGGCCATTATCTCGTCGTGCTTTCCCCACAGATGGCCGACTTCAACGAGATGGCCAAGCTCATCATCATGGTGGTGCTGGGCGGGCTCGGCACCGTGCTCGGCCCACTGATGGGCGCCGCTCCGGTGCAGATTCTCACGACCTATTTGCAGAAATACGGCGAGTGGGATTTGGTGATTTTTGCCGTCGTGGTGATCGCGCTGATGCGCACCCACGTGGGCGGGATCGCGGCATTCATCTACGCCGGGCTTGATCGAGTCAGGGCGAGGAACAAGCAGCCGGTATCTACCTAACCAACTGGCAATACTTGACTATTTTAAACGTTGAACCTGACGGCGTGGGCGGGCGACCAAAGCGATGGGGAGCACGAGAAACCCCATGCCTTCTGCCCAAGCCCGCACGCTAGGCCTGCCGCTGCCGCCGTCCACGACGGCCGTCCCCACGCGTCTTTCGGCGGCAATTTTCCGGGCCAAGGTCATGGCGCATCGCGCCCGCCGGAAGGTGCGCAATCTCATCGACGGAGCACCTCAGCTCGCGCACATCGACCGTGCGGATTTTTCCGTGACTCTCGCGGAAGCGCGCTCGCCGCTGTGGTCCGACGGCCGGCCCGCCGAGCGCCGCTTCCAGCTCGGCAAGGTGCATAACCTGCGGCGCGCCGTCCGGGCCTTCGACCGCCTCCTCGTGCCGCAAGGCGAAACCTTCAGCTTTTGGCGCCAGCTCGGCCGGCCCAGTCGCCGCCGCGGCTTCGTCACCGGCCGCATGCTGCAACAAGGATGCCTGGTGCCGGCGACCGGCGGCGGGCTCTGCCAGCTTTCCAACGCGTTCTATCAGGCGGCGCTCGCGAGCGGTTGCGAGATCGTCGAGCGCCATGCCCACTCGCGCCGCGTGCCGGGCTCCGCGGCGGCGCTCGGGCGTGACGCGACCGTCGCGTGGAACTACGTGGATCTGCGCTTTCGCGCCGGCGTGCCGCTGCTGATGGAAGCGCGGCTCACGAACGACGAACTAATCGTCCGTTTCCGCACTCGCGTGTCCGCGCAGCTAACGTCAGCGCCCGAGCAAACCATCGCCGCGCTCGCGCCGCCATCAGCGGCAACCTGCGGCACGTGCGAGCAGACGGCGTGCTTCCGCCATGAGCGCACGGCGCCCGAAACGCTGGGCCGCACCGCCTATCTCCTCGACGAATGCTGGCCCGAGTTCCGCGATTACGTGCGCGACACCCGCGACGCCGGTGACGTACTTGGCATTGCGCTCGACGGAGCGCGCTTCGGCCTTGCGCGCCACGAGTGGGACACCCGCCGCTTTGCGCAGGTCGTGACGGCACCGCTTGCCGCCGCAGCCCGTGCGCTCGCACTGCGCCGGCTCAAGCAGCAGGGTCCGGCGCGCCGCGCCGCCGAGCTGCGCGGAACCGCCCGTCTCGCGCGTCGCCTCGCGCGCGCGCTCACGCCGGACGTGACCGAAGTCTGCGTCGCGCAATCGCTGCTGCCGTTCCTCTGGCGCGAAGGGCAGCTCGGCGGCCGCCGCTTCACGGTGCTGCTCACGCGCATGCCCATGCATCTGCTGCACGCGCGCCTCGACGCCGCCGCTGCCGCGCATCCGGACCGCGCCAGCCTCGCCGATTTCCGCGCGCCCGATTGGCTCCTCAACGCCGAGCGCGAGGCGCTCGCCCGCGCGGAACGCATTGTAACGCCGCATGCCGAACTCGCGGCTTTGTTTGCTGATAAGGCCCTGCGGCTCGCGTGGCAGCTCCCGCCGGTTTCGCCGAGCCCGCGCGAGAAAGCCACGCCGCGCTGCATCGCCTTCCCCGGGCCGACCGTCGCCCGCAAGGGCGCATTCGAGCTGCGCCAGATCGCCCGCGAGCTTGACCTCGATGTGATGCTCCTCGGCAGCGAACTCGAGGGGGCGAGGTTCTGGGACGGCGTGCGCGTCCATCGCCCCGGCAACACCGGCTGGCCCGATCGCGTCGCCGCCGTGGTGCAGCCGGCCTATGTCGAGGAGCGGCCGCGCCATCTGCTCGCGGCGCTCGCGGCCGGCGTGCCGGTAATCGCCACTGCGGCCTGCGGTGTTGCTCCGCAAACGGGACTCACGATTGTGCCGCCCGGCAACCCGCAGGCGCTCTCCGACGCCATACGTAAACTGCTCGATCAGTAACCAGTAATCAGTGATCAGCGATCACACGACCGAACTTGCGGCCTGCTTGGTCACTGGTTACTGGTCACTGATTACTGGTGGGATGGCTCGGGGGGAAGGGCTCGAACCTTCAACCTGCCGATTCAAAGTCGGCCGCGCCGCCAGTTGCGCCACCCCCGAATAGCGCATGATCCCGAAAAAGCCTGCCCCGCACTCGATGCGGAGTGGGTACCGGTTTTCGGAAAAGATCATGCTCCAGCAAAAGTGGCGCCGCCTGCGGGATTCGAACCCGCGTCGACCGGTTTGAAGGACCGGGGTCCTGTTCCGCTAGACGAAGGCGGCGAATCTATTTGGTCGCATTTTCTACGGAAAACCGGTGCCCACCCCGCATCGAGTGCGGGGCAGGCTTTTTCCGGAAAATGCTCCGATTGGAGCGGGCAGCGGGGATCGAACCCGCGACCGACGGTTTGGAAGACCGCGGCTCTGCCTCTGAGCTATACCCGCATGAAATTGGGAGAGGCCGTTAGGTTGGCACCAGCGCAAGGATTTGAACCCTGACGAGCGGAGTTGGAAGCCGCCATGCTGCCGTTACATCACGCTGGTGTATGCCGGGAACAATGTGGTTCCCCCGGGACGATTTGAACGCCCGACCTGCCGGGTAGAAGCCGGCCGCTCTGTCCGCTGAGCTACGGAGGCTAGAGGCGCACGCCGGTGTCGCGCCGGCTCATATTCTTGGAGCATGATCTTTTTCCGAAAACCGGTCCCCACTTTTCGGGATCATGCTCAAAGCGGTTTTGCAAACCGCCGCGCTCCCGTTTCGCCACTGCGCCGAACTGCGGCCTTTTCCGCCTTGCGATGTTTCTTCCAGAAAATGCGTTTCCAATCGCGCAAGTGTTTCCGCCATTGCGGCGACGAAACGAGCATGCCTTTTCTCACATGTGCCATTGGTTGGCCTCCATGGATTCGAACCATGATCCCCTGAGTCAGAGTCAGGTGTCCTGCCGTTGAACGAAATGCCAATCTAGTGTCCCGATTCCGAAGTTCGCCTGAGTTTGCAGCACGTTCGGAAGCGAACTTCGGAATCGAAGGACACTAGCAAACCTATGATTCTAGTGCCGCTTTGAACCCGAAGTTCGCAATCGGACTCGCGGCAATTGCCGTGCGAACTTCGGGTTCGCGGCACTGATGGCACGCACGGGAGGACTCGAACCCCCATTTTCAGCTCCGTTTACGGATCACCGGTTCGAAGCCGGCGTCGGCTACGTGCGTGTTCTTGGAGCATGATCTTTTCCGAAAACCGGTTCCCACTTTTCGGGATCATGCTCGTTGGCAGGGGCAGCGGGCCACGATCCCGCGTCACGACCTTGAGAGGGTCGTATCCTTCCCGTTAGACGATGCTCCCGTGGCTCCGGCCCCCGGAATCGAACCGGGCTAATCTCTGCTTAACAGGCAGCGCCTTGCACCTTGCTTGGCTTTGACCGGAAAATTGGTGGAGAACCGGGGTAACGCTCCCCGCACGGCTTGCTTGCAAGGCGAACCTGAGCCCTTGCTCGTTCCCCATTGGTTGCAGGCCCGGGGGTCGCACCCGGCTCAACGCGGCTTATGAGACCGCGCGGATCCCTAACCGATCTGCCTGCATCAATAGTCCTGCGCAGCGCGTCGCGCGAAGCAGGATGGAGGACCACCGGGGCCACGATCCCCGAACCTGCCGGTTAAGAGCCGGCCGCTCTGCCCATTGAGCTAGTGGTCCAATGGTGCCCTCCTCCGCCAAGGCTTCGGAGGGGTAAACGCAATCCTGCGAAGCGCACAGCGCGAAGCAGGGTGGTGAACCCCGGAGGGCTCGAACCTCCTGCGGCGGGGTTAAAAGTCCCGTGCCCGGCCGATCCAGGCTTTACGCTCGGGGTCCATGACCCCGCGTTTGTGCGCAGGCATTTGTTTGCTCCTTGTCTGGTGCACGCGGGAGGTACTGCCCCTCCTGTCAGACGGTTATCGGCCGCCGCCGTCGCTTTTCCGGCTCACGTGCTGACCGACCCGAGACATGGGTGACACTTCGTACCGGACACATGGGTAACACTTTTCGCGTTTTGGCGGGAGGTGTTGATGCCGTGGAAAGCGAGTTCGGTGATGGAAGAGCGCCTACGCTTTGTCGGCCGATTGTTGGATGGCGAGGCAATGACGGACGTGTGCCGGGATTTCGGGATATCCCGGAAAACCGGATACAAGATATTCGATCGCTACAAGGAACATGGTCTTGAGGCCCTTACCGACCGTTCGCGACGGCCGGTGCGATACGCCAATCAGCTGCCGCAGCAGCTCGAAAACTTGATCGTCCGCCTGAAAGGGGAGAAGCCGCATTGGGGAGCACGCAAGATCCGCGAGCTTCTGCTTCGGCGGCTCAAAGGCGACGTTCGCCTTCCAGCCAAGAGCACCATCCACGCGGTTCTCGACCGCCATGGTCTGGTCAAGCGCGCCGCGGGCCGGCGCCATCGTGCGCAGGGGACCCCGCTCTCGCCAGGCGCCGCGCCCAATGATCTGTGGTGTGCCGACTTCAAAGGTGAGTTCAAGCTCGGCAATGCACGTTATTGCTATCAGCTCACCGTCACTGATCAGGCTTCGCGCTTCCTGCTCATGTGTGAAGCACTCGAGTCGACACGCGAGGACCTCGCCTTTACCGCCTTCGAACGCCTGTTTGCCGAACGAGGGCTGCCGCTGTCCATCCGCTCCGACAACGGCGTGCCTTTTGCGAGCCCAAACGGCTTGTTCGGTCTCTCAAAGCTCTCGGTCTGGTGGCTTCGCCTCGGCATCGCGATCGAGCGCATCAAACCTGGCTGTCCACAGCAGAATGGCCGGCACGAGCGCATGCATCTCACGCTCAAGAAGGAGGCGACCCGGCCGTCAGGATCGAACATCTTGCAACAGCAGGCTCGCTTCGACGCCTTCGTGCAGGAGTTCAACGTCGAAAGACCGCACGAAGCGCTCGACATGAAGTGTCCGGCGCAACTGTATACCACTTCACCGCGTCGCTACGACGGCCTGCCCGAGCTCTCCTATCCCTTCCACGACCGCGACGTGCTCGTCACCGCCTGCGGGCGCCTCTGCTTGCATCGCAAGAAGATCAACATCTCGACCGTCCTGGCTGGTCAACGGCTCGGCATCAAGGAAGTCGACGAAGGCATTTGGCTCGTCAGCTTCATGCAATACGATCTCGGCTACTTCGATCTGGAGCAAAGAACCTTGCAGACCGTCGATAACCCGTTCGGTCCAAAGCTTGTCTCCGATGTCTCCGGTACGACGCCAGCGCTCTGACCGGGGACGCGCTATCTGGCACTGTTGGCATGGTCGCAACTTGCTCGTCGCGCTGAGCCGTCAATCCCCAACGACCGAAGGGGCGCGCCTCTTGGCGCGCGGGATTGACGGCGAAAGCGCGCGCCGAGCAATAATGATCATGCCAAGAATGCGTCACCACGCACCCGACGCCTTCGCGTCAGCTGACGCTCAACCCGTGGAGCACAACGCCTTGCAACTTCTCGACAGCCCGATCGGCACGAGGTTGTCACCCATGTCTTAGGTACGTTCTGTCACCCATGTGTCCGGGTCGGACATGCGAATGATGGTGCTCCGTCGAGGATTTGAACCCCGGAATGTCGGTGTGTGGGACCGATGCCTTTGGCCGCTTGGCGAACGGAGCGACGCGGGGGAGAGTGCAGGAGTCGAACCTGCCCGACCTTTCGGTCTCGTCGCGTTAGCACCGCGATGCCTTGCCGCTCGGCCAACTCTCCGGGTGCGAATACGCAACGGGCCGAAGTCCGTTGCGTGATTTATTGTTGGAGCATGATCTTTTCCGAAAATCGGTTCCCACTTTTCGGGATCATGCTCTAATCACGGACATAGTAATTGCGTTCGTTGCCGTCGAAGCGGCCGGAGCGCAGGCAGCATTTCTTGAAAGCGCCGTCCAGAACCGCACGGGCACAGGTCGTTGCGCCCGAGCTTCTCGATCAGCTCCTTGTCGCCGTGCACGACGCGGTCGCCGCGCCGCACTTGCGTTTCCGAGGCATAGCCCACGCCTCCGCTTGCGCGAGACTTCGAAAGGACGGCAGTTCGTCGAAGTCATGGCGTCGCATGAGAGCCTCCCGTTGTTTGGTCGCGAGAAGTGGTCAGGGCGGTAGGATTCGAACCTACGACCTCCTGGTTCCAAGCCAGGAGCGCTGCCGGACTGCGCTACGCCCTGAAAGCCTATTTCGGAATTGGACCATCCAGCAGGACTCGAACCTGCGACCTCCCGGTCCGCAACCGGGTGCTCTGCTCCGACTGAGCTATGGATGGATTCAGGTATCTGGCATCAGGAATCAGGGATCATGAAATTGGCTCCGGTCGCAGGAATCGAACCTGCCTATTCTCCGCTTAACAGGCGGCGCCGTGCACCTGCTCGGCTTTGACCGGAATGGTGGAACACCGCGGTAACGCTCCGCGCCCGACCAGCTTGCAAGGCCGGTCTGAGCCCTTGCTCGTGTCCCGTGTTCAGAAGTCAGGGATCAGGCATCAGAAAGTTCACGCGAATTGTGATTCCTGATCACTGATAACCGATCCCTGGAGTTGGTGCCTGGGGTAGGTTTCGAGCCCACCTCTCCGCGACTTCAGCGCGGCGCTTTCACCAGATTAGCTTCCCAGGCGTTAGTCAGTGATCAGTGATCAGTGATCAGTGACCAGCGGTCGGTTATAAGTGTCCGCTATCGGAAAACATTTACGTTTCTGATCACTGACTACCGGTCACTGTTCACTGAATTGGCGGAAGGCTGAGGAATCGAACCCCTGACCTCGCGGTCACCCTGGTTTTCGGGACCAGTCGCCGACCATTCAGCGGAGCCTTCCTGAAGCAGATGACCGAGGACAGACGTCGGAGGACGGATGAGCAATTACATCCCGCGAGCCTCTACCACAGTCCTCCTGCGAAGCGCGCAGCGCGAAGCAGGATGGCGCCCCGTAGGGAAATCGAATCCCTCTCATCCGCTCGACAGGCGGACCGCCTCGCCAGATGCGTCACGGGACGGATCAGTAATCATTGACCAGCAATCAGTGATCAGATCGAAGTTCCGCCGTTCTGATTACTGATCACTGATAACTGGTCACTGAATGGTGCGCCAAGCAGGATTCGAACCTGCACTGAACTCTTTCTGAGAGAGCTGCCTCCTGCCGATTGGGCTACTGGCGCATAATCGGTGATCAGTGATCAGTGATCAGTCGCCAGTGACCATAAATCGCGCCTTGGTCACTGATTACTGATCACTGATTACTGAAATGGTGCTCCGTGCATGGATTCGAACCCGCGACCTGCCCCTTACAGGGGGGCTGCTCTGCCAACTGAGCTAACGGAGCGGAATATGAACAAATGGCCAGGGCGCCGCTTTGCCTGCGGGCAGAGCGAGCTGCGAACAGGGCGCGACGCGCGCCGCTGGCCAATTCTGGACGTTCACAATGTCAAACAGCGGGACCCGCACGGGTCCAAGTCTCGGGCGCGAGCAATCACGCCCGCGCAGAGCGCAAGCAAGAAACTGGCGAGGCAGAGAGGGAGCCGACCTTTAAGATACGCGGCAGCGGGCGCATGACGCGCGCGTCGACGCGAAGCCGGACGTTGCTGGGGAATTCTGCGGGACCTTTGGCCCTCCTGCCTGTCGGCGGAGGGTCTTGCCCGCCGCCGGGTTAATCCGGTTGTCGTGACCCTGGTTCGGGTCGATCGAAGCGCGATAGGCCGGTCATGCGCGCGCGACGCCACGTGCTCGGTCGGGTCAACGACCGGGCGGCGGTATTTGTCGCGCTATTGGTGCCTATGTGGCGCATCGGACTCCTCATCATTGCCGGCCGGCGCGGACGCACGTCCGGCAAATTCCGCGATAGATATGATTTCGCCGCGGCAGAAAGTCAAATTGAATTTGGTGAAGAAGTGATAATGGAAACTAATGGATTAACCGGCCGCGCCGCGCGCAAGCTTGCTGCGCCCGAGACGGCGCAAGCATTTCGATTGTTTCCTGCCGGATCACTGCCTCAGTTCCTCGATGAGGCGGTCGGCACGATAGATCTTGGCGAGCGTCTCCCGCAGCGCCCCCACGGCGACCGCGATCGCCCGGCTCTTTTCCGCCTCGTAGCCGAAACCAGCGCCGAGCGAATGGATATTGCCGTCGAAAATCACGCCGACCACCTCGCCGGCCCGGTCGATCACCGGCGAGCCGGAGTTGCCGCCGACGACGTCGTTGGTGGTAGCGAAGTCGAACGGCGTGTCGGGGTCGAGGCTCGCGCGGGCGGTGATCCAGGAGTCCGGCAGGCGGAACGGATCGAGCCCGGTGGCGCGATCGAAGGCGCCGCCGATGCGGGTAAGCGGCGCGATATCCTTGCCGCCGTCGCGGTAGCCTTTGACGGCGCCGTAGGAGAGACGAAGCGTGAAGGTCGCGTCCGGGTAGGTTGACGTGCCGTAGACCTTGAAGCTCGCGGCCGCGATTTCGCCGGAATATTTGGTCAGCGGGGCCTCGACATTGTCCTCATAGTCCTTGCGCAAGGCGCGCAAATCCCCATCGAGCTCCCGCGCCAACAGGATCATGGGATCGTCCGAGGCGTCGATGCTCGCCTGGCCACCGTCGAGCAGCTGCCGGCGTACCTCGGGATCGGCGAGCCGCGTCCCGTCGACCAGCTCGGCCGCCCGCTGCGCCGGCGATTTCTGCCCGAGCACCTTGCGCACGAAGGGATCGTCGGGACCGAGCGTCTCGCGCAGCTTGGTGAGCGAGAAGGTCAGGGTCAGCTTCTCGAGTTCCGGGTAGATCGGCGCGCGCGACAGAATCGACTGCCGCAAGATCGGAAAGTTCGCCTCGGTGTGCTCGCGCAGACGCTCCTCGTCCGGCTTGGTGCGTTCGGCCGCGTGCCGCACCAGCGGCTTGGCGTGGCCGAACGGGCGCGAGCGGAATCCCTCGCCGCCTTCGGTGAAGACGTAGCGGTCGCGCATCGCGCGATAGCGGTGGAGCACGCGGGCGATGCCGTCCCACGCGCCGCCGTACTGCGCCTGCAATTGCGGATCGGCGGCGACCGCGGCGCGCAGCTTGGCCTCCGCCTCGGCCCGCCGCGTCATCACCGCGCCGTCGAGGAGCGCCGCGAACCGGCCCTTGCCCGCCTTGAGCCCATTCTCCACGCCGAACAGCAGGCCGGCCGCGATGCGCGCCTGCTCGTCTCCCTTGGTGCGGAACTCGGTAAGGATGCCGCGCAACTCCGACTGCTCGAACAGCTCGCGCGGCAAGCTGACATCGCGGCGGAACGCAAGCTGAGCCACCGTGTCGAGCCGATTGGTCGAGCCCGGATGCCCCGACGTGAAGACGAGATCGCCCGGCGCAACGTCGTGGGCCGCGTAGCGCAGATAATTGGCGCGGGTGTCGAGCGGCGCGCCGTCGGCGTAAACGCGCAGATAGGTGACGTCGAGATCGTAGCGCGGGAACTCGAAATTGTCGGGATCGCCGCCGAAGAAGGCGATCGCCTTCTCCGGTGCAAACACCAGGCGTACGTCCTGATAGCGCCGGTATTTATAAAGGTGGTAGATGCCGCCGTGATAAAGGTCGACGCCATCGCAGCGCAAAGCCGCGTCGTTGCCGGAGCATTCCTTGGCGATCGCCGCGCGCACTGCCTTCATGGCGGCGGCAAAATCCGGTCCATCCTTGCCGGCGACGGCCTGTTTGACGCGCGCCGTCACGTCCGAGATGGCGACGAGCTGGTTCACCTCGACGTCCGGACAGCGCACCTCGTCCTTGGCTTCGCGCGCATAGAAACCCGCCGCGATGAGATCGCGGCCGGCGGTCGAGAGCTGCTCGATGCAGGAAGCGGCGCAGTGGTGGTTGGTCTGCACCAGCCCGAACGGCGACACGAAGGCCGCCGAGCAGCCGCGCGCAAGGCGCAGCGAAGAAAGCTGCACGTGATCGAGCCACGCTTGGTCGGGGCGGAAGCCGTAGGCCGCGTTGACCGCGTCGGCCGGAAACGCGTCGGTCGTCCACATGCCCTCTTCGGCCCCCGCCGGAAGGGCGGCGAGCAGCAGGGCCAGCGCAAGCGCGGCGCGGGCGAATCTCACATCACCGCGCCGATCTGCCAGGGCACGAACTCGAGGTCGCCGTAGCCGAGCGTCTCGGATTTGGTGCGCTCGCCCGAGGCCACCTTGAGCACGCGTTCGAATATTTCCTCGCCCTTCTCGGCGACCGGAACGCCATCGAGAATATCGCCGCAATTGATATCCATGTCATCGTTCATGCGATTGTAAATATCGGTCGAGGTGGCGAGCTTGATCGAGGGCGTGGGCTTGCAGCCGAACGCCGAGCCGCGTCCCGTGGTGAAGCACATGACATTCGAGCCGCCGGCCACCTGCCCGGTCGCGCACACCGGGTCGTAGCCGGGCGTATCCATGAACACGAAGCCCTTTTCTTTCACCGGCTCGGCATATTCATAGACGGCGCGCAGGCTCGAGGCGCCACCCTTGGCGGCGGCACCGAGCGATTTCTCCAGAATGGTCGTGAGCCCGCCCGCCTTGTTGCCGGGCGAGGGATTATTGTTCATCTCGCCGCCGTTGCGCGCGGTGTATTCCTCCCACCATCTGATGCGTTCGACGAGCTTCTCGCCGACCGTCCGGTTGACCGCGCGGCGGGTGAGCAGATGCTCGGCGCCGTAGATTTCCGGCGTCTCGGCAAGGACCGCGGTGCCGCCGTGTTTGACCAGCAGGTCTGAGGCGACGCCGAGCGCCGGGTTGGCGGTGATGCCGGAGTAGCCGTCGGAGCCGCCGCATTGCAGCGCCAGCACGATTTCCGAGGCCGGCCGGGTCTCGCGCTTGGCGCGCGCCGCAACCGGCAGCATCGCCTTGATGCGCTCGACGCCCTCGGCCACCGTCTTCTTCGTCCCGCCGGTCGCCTGGATCGTCATGGTCTGGAAGTGATCGCCTTCGACGAGGCCGTATTCCTCTTTCATTCGGTCGATCTGGAAGACCTCGCAGCCGAGCCCGACCATAACGGCGGCGCCAAGATTTGGATGAGTGGCGTAGCCCCATTGGGTGCGGCGCAGCACGTCAAAACCTTCGCCGTAGGCGGCAAGCCCGCAGCCGGTGCCGTGCACGAAGGCGACGGCGCCGTCGATGCCGGGGTAATCGTCGAGCAGGCCCGAGCGGTTGATCTCCTCGGCGATGAATTTGGCGACCGACGCCGAGCAGTTCACCGAGGTCAGCACGCCGATGTAGTTGCGGGTGCCGGTGCGGCCGCCGGGACGCACGTAACCTTCGAAGGTCGCGCGCAATTCCGGCGGCAACACCTCATCGTTCTTCGCGTCCTCGCCGATGCGGTAGTCGCGCGCGAAGTCATGGAGCGTGACGTTATGCTCATGCACCCATTCGCCCGGGCCGATGCCGCGCGACGCAAAGCCGATGATCTGGCCGAACTTCTTCACCGGCGCGCCCTCGCCGATCGGCTCGATCGCCATCTTGTGGCCGCGCGGGATGCGTTGTTGCGCGGTTACGTTTGCGGCCTGCGCAGCTTGCGCAACCGCATCGATGGCGATGACGACATTATCCTGCGGCGACAGACGGACGACGCGGGGCGCGGTCACGGTTGATCTCCCACTGCCGCAACAAATACTGGCCTCGTCATTGCCCGCGAAAGCGGGCAATCCAGTAACCACGACTGTACCAGCCTGAGCGTAACTCTCGCCGCTGGTGATTACTGGGTCGCCCGGTCAAGCCGGGCGACGACGAGTTCGTGAGACTCTCACAGCACCTGGTCGTTGGCTGGGTCGATCAGGTGCATGTGATTGAGGTTGGCGTAGAGCCGCATGGGCTCGCCCGGGCCCGACGCCGCCGACGGCTCGACCCGGCTGCACACCTCGGTGTTCCCGACGGTGAAGAACACCATCGTCTCCATCCCCATGGGCTCGACCACGTCGAGGTTGACCGTGAACTCGGAACGCGGATCACGCCCCTCCCCGCGCGGCTCGGTGATGTGCTCAGGGCGCAGGCCGAAGGTCAGATCCTTGCCGACGTGCGGACGATAGCGCTCGGTGCGCGTAGCCGGCACCGGGAAGGCGTATTTGTCGGAGACGCGCAGCGACAGGCCGGAGCCGTTGGTCTCGAGCCGCGCAGGCACGAAGTTCATCGCCGGCGAGCCGATGAAGCCGGCGACGAACCGGGTCTTCGGATGGTGATAAAGCTCCTGTGGGGTGCCGATCTGCTCGATGCGGCCGCCGTTCATCACCACCACGCGGTCGGCGAGCGTCATCGCTTCGACCTGGTCGTGGGTGACGTAGACGGTCGTGGTCTTGACTTTCTGATGCACGCGCTTGATCTCGGTGCGCATCTGCACGCGCAGCTTGGCGTCGAGATTCGAGAGCGGCTCGTCGAACAGGAACACCTTCGGGTTGCGCACGATCGCGCGGCCCATGGCGACGCGCTGGCGCTGGCCGCCGGAGAGCTGCTTGGGACGGCGGTCGAGCAAATCCGTGATGTCGAGAATTTTTGCGGCGTGCTCGACCCGCTCGCGGATCTGCGCCTTGGGGAACCGCCTCAGCCGCAGGCCGAACGACATGTTCTCGAATACGGTCATGTGCGGATAGAGCGCGTAGTTCTGGAACACCATGGCGATGTCCCGATCCTTGGGCGGCACATCGTTGACCTTCTCGCCGTCGATCAGGATATCGCCCGCGCTCGCCTCCTCGAGCCCGGCGATCATGCGCAAGGTCGTGCTCTTGCCGCAACCCGAGGGCCCGACCAGCACCACGAATTCCTTGTCGGGAATATCGAGCGAAATCTGGCGCACGGCTTCGACGTTATCGAAGCGCTTCACCACGTCCCGCAACGCCACGTCTGCCATACGGATTCTCCCCAGGTGGTACCTTGTTCACTCGGACGTCGGCACTCCCGATCGTCCCCTTAATTCACCCTTTCGTCGCGCCGGCGGTGAGGCCGGCGATGTAGTAGTCCATCAGGAAGGCGTAGATGATCAGCGGCGGCGCCGCCGCCAGCAGCGCGCCCGCCATCAACATCCCCCACTGGTAGACGTCGGCGCGGATCAGGCTCGTCACCGTGCCGACCGTGAGCACCAGCTGGTCGGAGCTGTAGAGAAACGCCATCGGATAGACGAACGCTGCCCATGACACCGTGAAGCAGAAGATGGTCGCGGCGATGATACCGGGCAGCGCCACCGGGATGAAAATGCGGGTGAGCATCTGCATGTGGTTGGCGCCGTCGATCATGGCGGCTTCGTCGAGCTCCTTCGGGATCGAGGAGAAATAGCCGATCATGATCCAGGTGCAGAACGGCACGGTGAGCGTCGGATAGACGAGCACCATCGCCCAATAGGAGTTGAGCAGGCCGAGCCCCCGGACGATCTGAAACAGCGGGATGAACAACAGCGTATCGGGCACCAAGTAAGTCAAAAAAATGCCCGTCGCCAGGATGCCCGAACCCCAGAACTTCATGCGCCCGAGCGAGAAGGCCGCGAGCACGCTCACCACCATGGTGATGACGACGACGCATACGGTCACAATCGCGGTGTTCTTGAAATAGATGAGGAAGTCGGTCTCTTTGAGCAGCGTGCGGAAGTGCTCGAACGTGAAGCCCTGGCTGAGCAGCCACGGATTCGAGGAGAGATGCGCCACCTCGGCGTTGCTCTTGAGCGAGGTGACGATCATGTAATAGGGCGGGATCAGGAAGAACACCGCGAAGATCACCAGGAACACGTACGAAAGTACGAGCGCCCAGCGCCGGCCGCGCTGAAGGCTGCCCTGCACGCGCGACGCGCGTACCCGCGGAACCGAAGTGGCGGTAACGGCGGTCATCCGATTTCCCTCCCGCGCTTGCGCACGCCGCGCAGAATGAACACCGCCGAGATCGCCAGGATCGGGAACATGAACAGCGACACCGACGCGCCGAGCGGAATGTCGCCCGAGCGGATGCCGAGCAGGAACGCATAGGTCGCGAACACGTGGGTCATGTTGCGCGGACCACCGGCGGTCATGATCTGCACGATGTCGAAGTTGGCGAAGGTCACGATCAGCGAGAACAGCACGGTGATGGCGATGATGTTGCGCATCATCGGCAGCGTGACATGGATGAACTGCTGCCAAGCGTTGGCGCCGTCGATTTTGGCGGCTTCATAAAGCTGCTCGGGCACCGACTTGAGCGCGGCGAGATACATGATCAGGAAGAACGGCGCGCCGTACCACACGTTCACCAGGATCACCGAGAAGCGCGCCCAGTAGGGATTGCCGAGCCAGGCGATCGGCTCGCCGCCGAAGGCTTCGATCACGTAGTTGAATGCGCTGTGGGTGGGGTCGAACAGCCACCACCAGGACAAGGTCGAGAGCGCGAGGGGAATCACCCACGGCACCAGCAGCATGCCACGCCACTTGCGCTGACCCTTGGCGGGCAGATTGTTGACGAGATGCGCCGTGACGAGCCCGATCAGCGCCTTGAACAGCACGGCGGTGATCGCGAAGATCGCCGACTGCCAGACGACCATCAGGAACACGTCGCGCTTGAGCAGGAAGCGGAAGTTGTCGAGACCGACGAACTTGGTCTGCGCCTTGTTGAGCGTCGACAGGAACATGGAATAGCCGGCCGGATAGATCACAAGGCTGGTGATGATCACGATCAGCGGCAGGCACATCAGAAAGGCGACGCTGGAACGCCGCCGCATGAGCCGATTGAGGCCGGTCTTCGCCGCCGGAGCGGCAGGTGCCGCCGCCGATCTGAGAGGATGGGTTACATCAACCATCTTTCATTTCCACTGCCGTCATCCCCCGGGCTCTTCGACCAGGAGGCCAGGCGGTCTCGCAACGATGCAAGCGGACTCCGTGCAGGCTGCCATCCTCGAGACGCTCGGCGCGAAGCCGCGCCGAGTTCCTCAGGGAACGGCGAGTATCCTACCTCAACTGCGCAGGTAGCCTTCGAGTTCGCCTTCCGCCCACTTGATGACGTCGTCGAGCTTCTCGTTGCCTTGCGTGAACTTCGACACCATGACGGTGGGCAGCGCCTGGTTATAGAGCTGGGCAGCGACATCCGGCCGGGCCGGGGCGCCGCACATTGAGGTCTGCTCATCGCCGCGCGGCGGATAGCTGTAGACCGTGCCGACCGGCGGCTCGACCGTCTTCCAGGTTTCGAAGTCGTAGAAGCTCTTGAACGAAGGCAGATCGTAGCCGTTCGAGGCGGCGACGAGCCGGCGGGCGGAATCCTTCTGCGAAATGTAGCGCAGCAGATCCTTGGCGGCCGGCTTGTTCTGCGAGAAGCTCCAGACGCCGTAGAATTGCGGCAATTGCCCGACGAAGCGGCCCTTCGGCCCCATCGGCATGGCGTGCGTCCAGCAATTCTTCGCGACCTCCGGATTGTCGCGCTTGGCGACGCTCCAAGCGCTCGGCGGATTCATGATGCTCGAGCCCTTGCCGGAGATGAGCCAGCGGTTGTTGCCGGCGTCGTCCCAGGCGTAGACCTCGGGCGGATTCACGGCCATCAGCTTCTTGAGATACTCGAGCGCCGTGCGGGTCTCGGGGGAGTTGATCCTGATGTCCGACTTCTCGTCGACCATCACGACCCCGTACGACTTGAACAGGGCGGCGACCCAGTCGACCGCGTCGCTCGTCTGGCCCATCGGCAGCCCGACGGGATAGCCGGCCTTGAACAGCTTCTCGGCGCTCGAGAGGTAAGTGTCCCAGGTCCAGGTGTCGGTCTTCGCCTTGACGTATTTGCTCTCGTCGTTCGGGAAAATGTCCTGCAGATCGATGCCGGCGTGCTGCTTGTAGAGATCGAAGCGCGAGCAGCACGGCTTTACCTGGCTGCCGACCGTGGTCGGCACGCCGGCCCATTGGCCGTCGATGTTGGCGAGATATTCGGCGACCGGGCTGATCGGACCGTTCTGCTTGATCAGATCGCCGACCACGTCGTTGACGGGTTCCATCGCCTGGTGGTGCACGACAATGTTCCAATCGCGGTGCGACATGATGTCGTGACCGGTGCGCGCCTGCGCCTCGGCAGCGGCGGTGAGCTTGTCCTTTTCGCCTTGCGAGGTGATGTAGTCGATGTGCACCTCGACCTTGTTTTTCTCGCCCCACTCGTTGCACAGCTTGGTGAGTGTATCGTTCGCGCCCGGGACCCAGTGATCCCACAGGCCGAGCGAGAGCTTGCCGGCCGCATAGGCGCCGTGCACATAGGGCGCCGCGAGCGGCGCGCCGACCACCGACGCGGTGGCAAGCGCCGTCGACTTGAGCAAGTCGCGGCGGGTGAATTTCGAACCTTTCATTGAACTTCCTCCGATGGGTATCTTGAGAGCCGTCACGGGCCTTCTTTGCGTGCGTTTCGTCCGGCGGCCCGCTTGCGCGCAGGCGCCCGTCCTTTGGCACATTACTATGGCGCCCGTCCGGCGCAAGGCGCGCCCATAACTGACGGCTTTGGGCGGTCAATGCGGCTTGTGCGCGCGATGCGGCCCACGGCGCGTGTTCGATGCGCGCGTGCGGTGCGGCAATAATCTCGAGCCTGCGCACTCCGTCGTGCGCAGTACGTCTTGACTTCATGTTCCCTTTTTGTTCTCATCCCTCCAAGTAGTTCCTCGGGGGCGCGTTATGGCCTACACTTTCGACAGTCTGGGATACGCGCAAAGGCTGCGCGACGGCGGCGTGCCCTAGGATCAAGCTGAGGCTCACGCGTCGGCGGCCCGAGATTTCATCATGGTCGAACTCGCAACCAAGGCCGACTTACTGGCGACGGAGCAGAAGCTCCAAACCGAGCTTCGTACGACGGAGCAGAGGCTTCAAACCGCTATTGAAACACTGAAAGAGACGGTAACCCTACGACTGACCGTGCGACTCGGCGCCATGCTGGTGATAGCTATTGGGGCGCTCGCAACGATCCTGAAACTCGTTTAGATTAAAGTCCTGCCCCCAGGGCCATCGCACCATTATTATTGTTGGCGCGCGCCATCCTCGATGATTTGCACAATGCGCGACACATCGTGCTGCGCGCGGCCCTGAAAAACTCCATGTTTGACCACGAGGCGCGCGGCCTGGCACACCCACATCGGGACGCCGAGAGCCTCGCCTTGCTCGATCGCGAGGTCGACGTCCTTCATGAGAATATCGATCGTCGCCCCGAAATCGAATGTCCCCGGCAGGACCGCCTGCGGAAACATCGTCGTCGTTGCGAAGTTGCGGCCGGTCCCGTTGTTGAGAATTTGCAGCATGGCATCGGGTGAAATCCCGGCCTTCGTGGCCATCGTCATCGCTTCCGACGTCGCGATCAGGGCGGCAACGAATACGATGTTGTTGGTGAGTTTCATCACCTGAGCAGCGCCGGGCTTCTCGCCCGCGACAACGACCGTCGGCCCCCATAGACGAAACACCGGCATCAGCTCGGCGACTTTCGCGGGTTGGCCCGACACCATGACCGCGAGCGTGCCCGCGCGTGCGCCGGCGGGGCCGCCGCTGATGGGCGCGTCGATGACGGTGACGCTCGCGCCCGCGCAGGCCTGCTGTATCTCCGCGATGAACGAAACGCCGACCGTACATGTGTTGACAAGAGTTTTGAGCGCCTTGCCCCAGAGGAGTCCGTCCGCCCCGCTCAATGCCGCGCGGAACACATCGAGCGTCGGCAGCGAGACCACGACCGTGTCACACGCGTCGGCCAGTTCTTTCGGAGAGGCGGCCGGCCGCGCCTGGCGCTCCAGCAGCGGGCGCATCGCCTCCGCGCGCACGTCGTAGATCCACAGATCGTGTCCGGCGTCGAGAAGCTTGCCGGCCATCGGCTGCCCCATGTTGCCGACGCCGAGATAACCAATCCGCATCGCGCTCTCCGGTTCGATCGTATTGCGCGTCGACTCACGCCTCGACCTGGTGCACCTCGATGATGTTGCCTTCCGGGTCGTAAAAGAAAATCTGGTGCCATCCGTTCATTGCCCACGCGCCGTAGTCCGAATAGGGGATGCCTTTCTCGTCGAGCCGCTTCTTGAAGGCGGCGATGTCGTCGGTCCGGAAGGCGATATGCCCTCGCTCGAGCGGATTGACGGCGTGCTTCTTGCGAAATCCGACGGCGAGATCCTTTTGCGCCAGGTGGAACTGCGTCGCTCCGTCGTGCAGGAAGGCGACGCTGCCGGCGTAACCCTGCGCGGTGTCGCGCACGTCATTGAGCGTCGGCTCGGGCTCGAGATCGAGGACCGAGCGATAGAATTCGTCCATCGCCGGGACGTCAGTCGTGCACAGGTTCACGTGATGCAGCTTGATCTTCATCGGGACTTCCTCCGCCGAACGGCCGTTCGTGCGAATAGGATAGCAAAAGACGCAGGGTCGGCTAAGGTCCGCTGACCCGCGCTACGATCGCGTCGCTCCTTTGCAACGCCGCTTTTGTGGCCGGAGTTGCGCTTCTGCTGGCGATTCTTCATAGACGAAGTCTGACCCTATCCGAGGAAGATCCTCGTGCAATTTCATCTCGACGGGTTCGAACCGGGCGATCCCGAGATCGCCGACAGATCGAAGCGTTATCCCGCATCGGGTGCTTCAGGTCCGCTCCCGACCGAAGTCGACGTCCTGATCGTGGGCTGCGGTCCGGCCGGGCTGACGTTGGCGTCCCAGCTCTCCGCGTTCGCCGACATCAAGACCTGCATCGTGGACCAGAAATCCGGGCGGCTGCTCCTCGGTCAGGCTGACGGCATCGCCTGCCGCACCATGGAGATGTTCGAGGCCTTCGGCTTTGCCGAGCGCGTTCTCAAAGAGGCCTGCTGGATCAACGAGACGACATTCTGGAAGCCCGATGAGAAGGAGCCCAAAAACATCGTGCGCAGCGGGCGCGTTCAGGACGTCGAAGACGGACTGTCGGAATTCCCGCACGTGGTTCTCAATCAGGCGCGGGTGCACGATTTCTATCTCGACGTAATGCGCAAATCGGCGGCCAGTATCGAGCCCCATTATTCGCGCCGCCTCATAGAACTTGAGGACAATCCGGCCGCATCAAACGAGGACGCCGGGGTGATCGCCAGGCTCGAACGGCTCGATGGGTCGGACAAAGGGCGGATCGAGACGGTACGGGCACGCTATGTCGTCGGCTGCGACGGCGCGCGCAGCACGGTGCGCAAATGCATCGGGCGCGCGCTGCATGGCGACTCCGCCAATCACGCGTGGGGCGTCATGGACGTCCTCGCCGTCACGGACTTCCCCGACGTCCGCTACAAGACGCTGATACAGTCCGCCGGCGGCGGCAGCATGCTCATCATCCCGCGCGAAGGTGGCTATCTGTTTCGGCTGTACGTCGAGCTCGACAAGCTCGGCGTCGCCGAGCGGGTTTCCGACCGCAACATCACCGCCGACCATCTGATCGACGGAGCGCGGCGGATTCTTCGGCCCCATACCCTCGACGTGAAGGAAATTCCCTGGTGGTCGGTCTACGAGATCGGCCAACGGCTATGCGATAAGTTCGACGACGTTCCCGAACAGGAAGTCGACAAACGCTTGCCGCGCGTGTTCATCGCCGGCGACGCGTGTCACACGCACAGCCCCAAGGCCGGTCAGGGCATGAACGTATCGATGCAGGACGGCTTCAACCTGGGTTGGAAGCTCGCCGCCGTGCTGCGCCGGCGGTGCGCGCCGCACCTTCTGCATACCTACTCGGCGGAACGTCAGGCCGTTGCCAAAGAACTGATCGAGTTCGATCGCGAATGGGCGGCCCTGCTTGCCTCGTCGGAAAAAGCCAGGTCGAAAGGAGACGGCAAGGGATTCGATCCCGCCGAGACCCAGCGTTATTTCATCCAGCACGGTCGCTATACGGCGGGAACGGCGACGCATTACGGGCCGTCGCTGATCACCGGCGAACCGATGCATCAGCACCTGGCGAAAGGCTTTGTTATCGGCACACGTTTTCATTCCGCGCCGGTGATCCGCCTCGCCGACGCCTTACCGGTGCACCTCGGCCACGTCGTCAAGGCGGAGGGCCGCTGGCGCATCTTTGCGTTCGCTGGCAGCGAGTCGCCGGCGGCGGCCAAATCGCGCGTTCGTGCGTTGTGCGATTTTCTCGCGCAATCACCCCACTCGCCGGTCAAGAAATACACGCCGGCTGGAGCGGACATCGACTCGGTCATCGATGTGAGAACGGTGTGCCAGCAAAGTCACCATGACGTCGATATCGAGGGACTGCCGGCGTTCCTGCTGCCGCACAAAGGGCGCTACGGACTGCGCGACTACGAGAAGATCTTCTGCCCCGATCTGAAAAGCGGCCACGACATCTTCACGATGCGCGGAATCGATCGCGAATCCGGTTGTATGGTGGTGGTGCGGCCGGACCAATACGTGGCGCACATTCTCCCGCTCGACGCGCACCCGCAGCTTGCGGCGTTCTTCGACGGCTTCATGATCCGGCCGGAGTGAAAGCTCAGGCAATCGCCTTGCGGACCAGGGGCGCAACCTGGCCGCCGAGCAGTTCGATGGTTCGCATCACGTGCCTGTGCGCCATGCCGACCCATTGAATGCGGGCGACGAGCCTGTTGCAGCCGGTAGCCCGCATCAGCTCGGTGATTTCTTCGGCGCACTCCTCCGGTGAGCCGATGATGAACCGATCGGCGAGAAGCTCTTCGAACTCCGGATGCGTCTTCGCGTCGCCGACCACCTCGGTGAACAGGCCCCAGTTGCCGAAAATATGGTAGCTCTCGGCGATGCCCGGACCGGCGTCGCGAATGGCGGTTTGCCGATCCGGTCCCACGACAATGTTGCGCAAGACCGGATAGTCCGTCGGGATGGGCTTGCCCTGCGCGGCGAGCGCCTCCCTGAACACCGAGGCTTGCCGGATAATGACGTCGCTCTTGAGATGCGACGACGCCACCCAGGTATCACCGAGAATCGGTTCGGCGATTTGCGCCGCGCGTTTCACGGCATTCTCCACACTGCCGCCGAGCCATAACGGCGGCCGGGGTTTGCGGGTCGACCGCATCGCCAGCGTGAGCCCGACGGCGCGAAAATGCTTGCCGGCAAAAGTGACCTTGTCCTCGGTGAAGAGTCGTTTGATCAGATCGACCGCCTCCATGTAGCGGCCGATCCGCTCGCGGTAATCGAGGCCGATCACCTCGAACTCGTGCTTGCGCCAGCCTGGCGCGATGCCAAGGATCGCGCGTCCGCCGCTCGCGGCATCGAGAAGCGCCACCTGCTCAGCCACGTGGAACGGCTGATAGAGCGGCAGGATCAGCATGCAGGTGCCGAGCGACATGCCGTCGGCTTCGGCGGCCAGTCGCATCAGGGTCTCGAATGGCGGGAACCACGCGGTCGCGCCGCATGACAAATGATTTCCGATCGAGACCCCGTCAAACCCGAGCTGGCGCGCCAAGCGGACTTGCTCGGCGTGCTCCGAAAGGCGTTGGGTCGCTTCGCCGGGGCGGTGCTCGGCCCCAATGAACAACGAGAGTTTCATCGGCGACATCCCCCTCGCCCGCCGGTCCGCTACAATATCTTAGCACTTTGGTAACCATGACTTTTAGCAGATCCCTAACCAAGCGGCTTTACCATGTAACTGTCTGATCGATATCGCCTTCGCGGCAGGATGCCGATCGGAGCCTCGGGTCGCATTAACCGTTCGTAGCGTGAGGGCGTAACCATGCAGCTCCTGGACGAGCTCATCATTGTGTGGCCGATTGCAATCGCGTTGGTCGCCGAAATATTCGCTATCGCGATCTTCTGACCGCCGAAGTTTGCGGTGGTTTGCGAATAGCGCGGTCATCAATACGAGCGGCGGCGCGCTCACACACCGGCGGCAAATTCGTGCCGCTCGACCTTGCGGGCCGGATCGTCGAACCCGCTCGCCGGCCACGGCAGGCCGTAATGCTCGCGCAGCGTCGCCCCGGCGTATTCGGTACGGAATAGCCCGCGCCGCTGCAGCAACGGGACCACCTCGGCGGCAAACGTGTCGAACTGCGCCGGCAGCACCGGGGGCATCATGTTGAACCCGTCGGCGGCGCCATCGGTGAACCAGTCCTCGATGAGGTCGGCGACCTGCTCCGGCGTTCCCGCCATCACGTAATGCCCGCGCGCACCGGCGAGATACCCCAGCAGCTGCCGCAGGGTCGGCTTGTCGCGCCGCACCAGGTTGATGATCACCTCGGTGCGGCTGCGCGCCGCCTCGACCGTGCTCGGATCGGGGAAATCTTCCGGCACGAGCGGGCGGTCGAGCGGCAGGTGCGCAAAATCGTGGCCGCCGAAACGGCCGGACAAGCGCTTGCGGCCGACCACCGGGTCGGTCAGTTCGTTGACTTCGCGCGCCAGGCGTTGCGCCTCGGCCTCCGTCGAGCCGATCATCGGGCTTAAGCCCGGCAGGATAAGCACCTGCGCGGGATCGCGCCCTTCTTCCGCCGCAAGCTTCTTCAGGTCGGCGTAGAACTCCTGCGCGGTTGTCTTCGCCATATGCGCGGTGAACACGGCGTCCGCGTGCCGCGCCGCGAAACGGCGGCCGGTGTCGGACGAACCGGCCTGCACCAGCACGGGCCGGCCCTGCGGCGGGCGCGGCATGTTGAGCGGCCCGACCACGCTGTAGAACTCGCCGCGATGATTGATCGGCCTGATCCGGTCGCCGCGCGCATATTGGCCACTCGCCCGGTCGTCGATCACCGCATCGGCCGCCCAGCTGTCCCACAGCTCCTTGACCACGGTCATGAATTCCTCGCCGCGTGCGTAGCGCTGGGCGTGGCTAAGCTGGCCCTCGCCGCCATAATTTTCCGCTGCGGTGGCGAGCCACGACGTCACGATGTTCCAGGCGGCGCGTCCGTTGCTGATGTGATCGATCGAGGCGAACTGCCGCGCGAGATTGAATGGTTCGGTGTAGGTGGTCGACGCGGTGGCGATCAACCCGATGCGGCTGGTGGAAACGGCGAGCGCAGCCAGCACCGTGATCGGCTCGAGCCACGTGCGCGGCGCTTGCGTCACGTCACCGCCCAGCGCCAGCTGATCGGCAAAGAAAATCGAATCGAACAGCGCGCCCTCAGCCCGCTGCGCCAAGTCCTGGTAATAGCGAATGTCGGTAAGCGGCAGGTCCGATGAATCCGAATGGCGCCACGACGCCTCGTGGTGCCCGCGGCCGTGGATGAAGAGGTTGAGGTGCAGTTGCCGTTTCATGATCCCATGCTCGCTTTGCGCCGCTGATCTGACGAATGAAGACTTGGGGTCAGGTGCGGTTTGCGCTAGACTACTAAAAATTTGAACTGGCGAAAGCCAGCTACAACGGGGAGGCGACACCATGCGGCGCTATTTTCGGCGCATACGCCTGCTTTTGCCGACACTCAGTCTGGTCCTCGGGTTCGCTTCGATCGCGGCGGCCGATCCAGAGATCGACCGGCTGCTGCGCAGCCCGATCGGCAAGGATTGGGTCACCAACGGCGGCAATCTGAGCAATCAGCGCTATTCGACGCTGACCCAAATCAACAAGACCAACGTCAAGCAGCTCAAGGGCGCGTGGATGACGCGCCTCAAGGGCTCGGGGCTGGGCGGCAAGTACTCCTTGGAGGCCTCGCCGCTCGTCAAAGACGGCGTGATGTACGTCATCACCGGCAACGACGACGTGTTCGCGCTTGACGCCAAGACCGGCGCGTTCCTGTGGGAATACTGGTCGGGCATCGACCAAGCCATCTCCACGGTGTGCTGCGGCTGGGTCAATCGCGGTCTGGCCATGGGCGAGGGCCTGCTGTTCTTCGGGCAATTGGACGCCAATGTCGTGGCCCTCGACATGAAGACCGGCAAGGTGGCGTGGAAGACCCCCATCGAGAAGTGGCAGGACGGCTACGGCATCACCGGCGCGCCGCTCTACTACGACGGCTTGGTCTACAGCGGCATCACCGGCGGAGAGTTCGGGGTGCGCGGCCGGTTGACTGCGCTCGATGCCAAGACCGGCGAGATCAAGTGGCGCTGGTACACCCTGCCCGGCCCGGGCGAGATCGGCAGCGAGACCTGGCCGGCCGGCACCGACCACGCGATGCGCGGCGGGGCGACCATCTGGAACACGCCGGCGCTCGATCCGGAACTCGGGCTCGTTTACTTCGCGGTCGGGAATTGCGGCCCGGATTACGACGGCTCGATGCGCGAGGGCGACAACCTGTTCTGCACTTCGATCGTCGCCTTGAAGGCGAAGACCGGCGAATACGTCTGGCATTTCCAGCAGGTGCACCACGACATCTGGGATTATGACGCCGCCAGCCCGGTGGTTTTGTTTGACACGGTGATCAACGGCGAGCCGCGCAAAGGCATCGCCGAAGCCGGTCGCACCGGATGGGTCTACATCCTCGATCGCACCAACGGCAAACCCTTGGTCGGGGTCGATGAGCGGCCGGTCCCGCAGGAGCCGCGGCAGAAAACGGCGAAAACTCAGCCGTATCCGGTCGGAGATGCGATTGTCCCGCAGTGTGCCGAAGGGCTGCCCGGCTACGAGAATTATGGCTGCATCTTCGAGCCGTTCTGGGAGACGCCAACGCTGATCCAGCCGTCGGGCGTCGGCGGCACCAATTGGTCGCCCATGCCGTATAGTCCCGACACCGGCTATTTCTACGTGCCGGGGACCGTGCGCACGAGCGCATTTACCCGCTACGGCGACAAATACGTTCTGGGCAAACGCTACGTCGGCGGAACCCAGGCGGCGCCGATCGGAACGCCGATGAACGGCACCTTCACGGCGATCGACAGCCGGACCAACAAGATCGCCTGGCAGCACAAGACGCCGTACCGCCTCGGCGGTGGCGGCGGCTCGACCGTGACGGCCGGCGGGCTCGTGTTCCGCGGCGAGCCGGACGGCAATTTCCTGGCGCTCGACGCCAAGACGGGGGAGGAGCTGTGGCGTTTCCAGACCGGATTCGGCGCCGACGCGCCGCCCGTGGTCTATGAGGTCGAGGGCGAAGAATTCGTCGCCATCGGCACCGGCGGCAACCAGCTCCAAGGCAGCGCTTACGGCGATGCCGTCTGGGTGTTCTCCTTGAACGGAAAACTCGGGCCGCTGTGGGCGCCGCCGCCGCCCGCGACAATCGCCGGCCCGGTCGGACCGATTGCTCCCGGAACCGATGCGATCAAAATCGGCGACGGGAACGTCGAGTACAGCTACTGGCCGGCGCGCACGCGCATCAAGGCCGGCACCACGGTGACCTTCACCAATGTGGGCGACATCCCGCACGACGCAAGCTCGCTCAAGCAAGGCGAGTGGACGACCGGCGCGCTGGCCAAAGGCGAGTCGAAGAGCGTGACGTTCAGCAAGCCGGGGATCCAATACTACATCTGCAGCCCGCATCCCTGGATGTACGGTCAGATCATCGTGGAATGATGCGATCTAGCCGTTGGGACGTGAGAGCGGTGATGCTTGCGCTCGCGTGCATGCTCGTCGGTGCGCTCGCGCCGGCGCGCGCACAAGACGCCGACAATCCCTCGGCAGCTGCGCTGATCGAGGCTCTGCTCGAGGGGCGCGAGCCCGTCGGCGGCCCATTCGATCTCATCGATCAAACCGGCCGGCGCCGCACCGACGCCGATTTCCGCGGCAAGCTCGGTTTGCTCTACTTCGGGTACACGCATTGTCCCGACGTCTGCCCGACCGAGTTGCAGGCGCTCTCGCTTGCGCTCGACATGCTGGGCCCCGCGGGAGACGCCGTGCAACCGCTCTTCATCACCCTCGATCCGGAACGGGACACGCCATCGCATCTGGCCGACTATGTCACCGCGTTCCATCCGCGGCTGGTCGCGCTGACTGGCCCGGATGCCGCCATCCGCAAAGTCGCGCTCGCCTATAAGGTCTACTTCGCGAGGCCGAGTGCGCAAGGCGGCGACTATGCGGTCGATCACACCGGCTTCATCTATCTGGTCGGCAAGGACGGCCGTTATCTCGGCTTTTTGCCGCCGGGATCATCGCCCGAGCAGATCGCCGCGACGGTGAGGTCAAGGTTGTAGGGTGGGCTAATCTAAGCCGGAGCGAAGCGACGGCGTGCCCACCAACGATGGACGTTTCTTTGTTGATCGACTGCGGTGGGCACGGTCTCGGGCGCTTCGCGCCGTCGCCCTTAGCCCACCCAAAAAACAAACGTGAGGGAGCACGCATGACACGCAAGCGCCGTCCGCCGATCGCTCCGGAGGATTTCCGCGCGGCCGGCGGCCTCCTCGACCGCAGAATTTTCCTCGCTGGTGGGCTTGCCGCCGGCACGCTCTCTTCTTCTTCCGCGGGTGCGGAGCCGCTGAGCGTCGCACCCTGGATGAAGACGCCGGGCTCGCCCTTCACGCCCTACGGCCAGCCGTCGCGCTTCGAGGACAAGGTCGTGCGGGTGTGGACCAATCCGCCCAACGCGCCGGGGACCGGCGCCGCGCGCACGCCGCTGCATGTCCTCAACGGCACGATCACCCCCAACGGCCTGCATTTCGAGCGCAGCCACAGCGGCATTCCCGACGTCGACCCGGACGCTCATCGTCTCGTGATCCACGGCCTTGTACGGCGGCCGCTGGTGTTCACGATGGAAATGCTGGCGCGCTATCCGATGGAATCGCGCATCGCTTTCATCGAATGCGGGGGAAACGGCGGCTCGCTTTATCAGAAGGATCCGGCTCAGCTCAATTGCCAGGGACTGCATGGGCTCGTGTCGTGCGCGGAGTGGACCGGCGTGAAGCTCTCGACCTTGCTCGACGAAGCGGGAATGGAGCCGAGCGCCAAATGGATGTTGGCCGAAGGGGCAGACGCATCCGGCATGAGCCGCAGCGTGCCTCTCGTCAAGGCAATGGATGACGCGTTGATTGCGCTCTATCAGAACGGCGAGCGCGTTCGGCCGTCGAACGGTTATCCGTTGCGCCTGCTGTTGCCCGGCTACGAAGGCAACATGCAGGTGAAGTGGCTTCGGCGCGTCAAGCTGACCGAAGAGCCGACAATGACGAAGGACGAAACTTCGAAATACACGATACTGACGCCGGACGGGAAATCGCTGCAATTTGTTTTTCCTATCGAAGCCAAGTCGCTGATCACGCAGCCCTCGCCGGGGCTGACGATGAAAGGGCCGGGCCTTTACGAGATTTCCGGGCTGGCCTGGTCGGGATACGGAAAGATCGCCCAGGTCGATGTTTCGGCCGACGGCGGCAAGACGTGGGCGCCGGCAGCGCTGCAGCAGCCCGTCTTGCCGATGGCGCTCACGCGGTTCCGCATGCCCTGGCGCTGGAACGGCGGGCCTGCCGTGCTGCAAAGCCGCGCGACTGATGAGACCGGTTACGTGCAGCCGACCCGGGCCGAGCTGATTGCCAAGCGCGGCGGCAAAACGATCTACCATTTCAACGGCATCAACAGCTGGGGCGTCGACGAGAGCGGGGAAATCAAGCATGTATACGCCTAGCCGTTCGATCGCGCTCGCTCTGGCGCTGGGCACTGTTTGCAGTGTCGGATGCGCGGAGAGTCCGAATCTGGGCCGCGTGGCGACGCCCGAAGAACTCGCGCCGTGGGACATCAGCATCGGCCCGGACGGCGCCGGGCTGCCGGCCGGCAGCGGCACGCCGCGCCAGGGCGAGGCCGTTTTCATCGCAAAATGCGTCGCCTGTCACGGCGAAAAGGGCGCCGGCAAACCGAACGATCAGCTCGTCGGCGGGCGCGGAACGCTTGCGGGCGACCAGGCGCCGGTCAAGACCATCGGGAGCTTCTGGCCTTACGCGACGACGCTGTTCGACTATGTACGTCGCGCGATGCCGCTCAACGAGTCGAAGTCTCTGAGCAATGATGAAGTATATGCGGTCGTGGCCTATCTGCTGCACCTCAACGGCATCATCGAGGAGAATGAAACCATCGACGCCCGCACGCTGCCGAAGGTACGCATGCCCAACGCTGACGGATTCGTGACGTTTACGCGCGGGAAGTGACGCGAAGCAGGGTCCCCCCGCTCCTCCGACTCCCGCGTCCCATGCGGCGCATCCGCACCGCCTCTCTTGACGATCCCGTTTCCGAGCCCCGCATATAGGGGCATGCCTCCGTCCCCTGCCCATTTCCTGATCGTCGGCGCGGGCGCCGCGGGTCTGATGACCGCGCGCGAACTCGTGCGAGCGGGCAAAAGAGTGACGATCCTCGAAGCGCGCGACCGCTGCGGCGGGCGCATCTACCCGCTGCCGGCCGAACAATTCGGATACCGAGCGGAAGGGGGCGCCGAGTTCGTCCATGGGGTTGCGCCTGTCACGATCGGCTTGCTTCACCAGGCGCGCCTTTCGCTGGCACCCGTTTCGGGCACGCGCTGGAGTGCGCGCGACGGGCAGCTCTCGCACCGTGAGCGGACGCTTCCCCATGCGAACCGACTTCATCAGGCGCTCGCGGAATTGAAGGCCGACCTGCCGGTCGCCGAATTCCTGCAGCGGCATTTTGCCGATCCACAATACCTCGAGCTGCGGCGGGCGATCACGCGAATGCTCGAAGGCTACGACGCGGCTGACCCGGCGCGCGTGAGCACTTTCGCCCTGCGCGACGAATGGATGGACAATGAACTCGGTCAGCAGGGGCGGATCGTCGGCGGCTGCGGCGCGCTCATCGACTTTCTCGTGAAGGAGTGCCGCCGCCACGGCGCCGCGATCCATCTCGGCGCCGTCGTGACGGCGATCGAGGCGAGCGACAGAGGAGTTGTCGCGCGCCGGCGCGACGGCATTGTCCACGAAGCCGATGCGGCGATCCTCACTGTCCCTGTCCCGCTGCTTTCCGACATCGCGCTGCCGCCCGAGGCGCGCGAGAGGGCGACGGCTGTTATCGACATCGGCTTCGGCAACGTCATCAAAATCCTGCTGCGCTTCACTCATAAATGGTGGGCCGATGTCGGCGCCCACGATTTGTCCGACCTGTCATTCCTGTTTGCGAATACGAGGGTCCCGACCTGGTGGACGCAGCATCCCGCCGAACATCCGGTGCTGACCGGCTGGTTCGCCGGGCCGAAGGCCGACGCAGTGCCGCGACTGACGGCGAACGAGCTTGTCGAGATGGGGATTGCCTCGCTAGCTGAGACTTTCGACGTGAGCGCGGAGCGCATGAAGAGAGACATTGTCGCGTCCACGGCGATCAACTGGGGCAACGACCCGTTCGCGCGCGGCGCTTATTCCTATGCCACGCCTCAGACGCGGCAGGCGCAGTCGATCCTCAAGCAACCAACCGGCGGATCGATCTTCTTCTCGGGCGAGGCGGTCTATGCCGGCCCCGACATGGGCACCGTCGAGGCGGCGCTGGCGAGCGGGCGGGAAACGGCGCAGACTATCCTTGCCGGCGCGCGCTAGGACATTTGCAAGTTGAGCGCGCTCGCAACAAAGCGGGAGGGCAAAATGACGAAAATATTAAGGAACATCGGGGTGTCGGCTGCTTTTGCCGCTGCAAGCTTCATGAGCGGACAGGCCCTCCTGCCGGGCTCCTTGGGCGGGTCCGGCGCGCAGGCCCAAGTCTCGGCAGCACCGCTCGGCCACCGCCAGCCGCGCGCCACCGACCTTTCCCGCGATTCGTCTCAGCAGACAACCAAAGCGCCGGAAGACGTCGCGCTGGAGCGCGCGCTCAACAACATTTGCCGAGGCTGCTCGCCGATCATCCCGGTCCGCGATGTTCCCCGTTACGATGTCACCCGTGCCTGCCCTGCCGGGGACGCCAGCGAGAGCTGCCGCAAAGACGAGGAAAAAGCGCGCCAAACGTTGAAAGAGCAATGGGGGACGTTCACCGACAAGGCCCGCTCCGACTGCGTGCAAACAAACGAGATCGGCGGCCGGCCGAGCTATGTCCAACTCGGCATTTGTCTGAAGACCACACAGATCGCCCCCACTTTGCCGGAAGGGCGATAGGCGGGGGGCGGACGTAAGCCGAGCGTGAACGAACGGCACAAACTCTCGTTCGTCATGCCCCGCGAAAGCGGGGCATCCAGTAAACACCGGCCGGAGTTTTATTTGAAGGTTCTGTGATTACTGGATCGCCCGCTTTCGCGGGCGATGACGAGAGTAGGGATTAACGGCGCGTCACGTCTTGAGCCGGTACCCCGTCTTGAAAATCCACCACACGATGACGAGGCATACGGCCAGGAACAGCGTCGTCATGGCGAGGCTCACGCCGACACTCACGTCGGCGATTTCGAAGAAGCTCCAGCGAAAGCCGCTGATCAGATAGACGACCGGATTGAACAGGCTCACCGTTTGCCACACCGGCGGCAGCACATTCACCGAATAGAAGCTACCACCCAAGAAGGTGAGCGGCGTGATTATAAGCAGCGGAATCACCTGCAGCTTCTCGAAGCCGTCGGCCCAGATGCCGATGATGAAGCCAAGCAGGCTGAAGCTCACCGCGGTGAGCACCAGGAACGCCACCATCCAGCCCGGGTGCGCGATGCGCAACGGCACGAACAGGTTGGCGGTGAGCAGGATGATCAGACCGAGAATGATCGACTTCGACGCCGCCGCGCCGACGTAGCCGAGGGCGATCTCGAAGAACGAAAGCGGCGCCGAGAGCAGCTCGTAAATGGTGCCGATGAAGCGCGGAAAATAAATGCCGAATGACGCGTTCATCACGCTCTGGGTGAGCAGCATCATCATGATGAGTCCGGGCACGATGAAGGCGCCGTAAGGGACCCCCTCGATCTCGGTGATGCGCGAGCCGATCGCAGCGCCGAACACGACGAAATAGAGACAAGTCGAGATGACCGGCGAGAGGATGCTCTGCATCACGGTGCGCCCGGTGCGCGACATTTCGAAGAGATAGATGGCGTAGACCGCGCGCCAGTTCATTTCCGCTCGCTCACCAGATCGACGAAAATATCTTCCAGCGAGCTCTGCGTGGTCTGCAGATCGCGGAAGCGGATGCCGGATTCACGCACGTCGTTGAGCAGGGCGGTGATGCCGGTGCGCTCGCCCCGCGTGTCGTAGTGATAGATCAGCTCGTCGCCTTGCGGGCCGAGCGTCAGGCGGTGGGCGGAAAGCTGCGGCGGCACGGCGGCAAGCTTGCCGTTGAGCTGGAGCACGAGCTGTTTCTTGCCGAGCTTGCGCACCAGCTCGGCCTTTTCCTCCACCAGGATCAGCTCGCCCTTGTTGATGATGCCGATGCGGTCTGCCATCTCCTCGGCTTCCTCGATGTAGTGCGTGGTCAGGATGATGGTCACCCCGGCGGCGCGCAACTCGCGCACGGTCTGCCACATGTCCTTGCGCAGCTCGACGTCGACGCCGGCGGTCGGCTCGTCGAGAAAGAGGATCTGCGGCTCATGCGCCAAGGCCTTCGCGATCATGACGCGGCGCTTCATGCCGCCCGAGAGCGTCATGACCTGGCTGTCTTTGCGATCGTAGAGCGTGAGGTCCTTGAGCACCTTGGCAATGAAGTCCGAATCGGCCGGCTTGCCGAATAGGCCGCGGGAAAACGACACCGTCGCCCATACCTTATCGAAAGCGCTGACGGCGAGTTCCTGGGGGACGAGGCCGATGAGCGAGCGGGCGGCGCGGTAGTCCTTGACGATGTCGTGACCGTCGACGGTAACGCTGCCGCTCGATTTCTTGACGATGCCGCAGATGATGTTGATCAGCGTGGTCTTGCCGGCGCCGTTTGGCCCGAGCAGGGCGAATATCTCGCCGCGCCGGATCGTCAGGTCGACGTTCTTGAGTGCCTCGAGACCCGACGCGTAGGTCTTCGAGAGCTGCGAGACGGTGATGATGGGCTGCATGAAGTTATTATACACATATTCCCACTCGTCATCGCCCGCGAAAGCGGGCGATCCAGTAATCACAGGCCCCTCAAATAAAACTGCGGCCGGTGTTTACTGGATGCCCGCTTTCGCGGGCATGACGAGTCAGAGCGTAATGCGGATCGCCCTACTGCGCGCCGGGGCGGAAGCCGGCGGCGGCCTTGCGAACCTCGGGGGTGAAATCCGCCATCTCCTGCACCTGGCGGATTTCGATGACTTCGTTTTCTCCCGCCGGGCAGCGCGACGCCCATTCGATCGCCTCGGCCTTCGATTTCACGTTGATCATCCAATAGCCGCCGAGCACTTCTTTGTCGCCGGGGAACGGTCCCTCGCTGACCGTGGGCTTGCCGCCGGAAAACGAGATGCGCGCGCCCATGGAGGGTGGATGCAGCCCGTCGAGCCCGACGAGCACACCCGCCTTCGTGAGCTCCTCGTTGTATTTCATCATCGCGGCAACGTGCTTCGGGTCGGGCATCGCGCCCGGCGCCGCCGCGCCATAGCCTTTGGGAATCATCAGCATCATGAAGCGCATTGTCTCATTTTCCTTTGTATTTGACCGGCGCACCTCAGTCGTAGCCCGCGTGAGGTCGCGAAGCGGCCGACATGCGAGTCCCGGATGTCGCTACGCGCTCATCCAGGCTACGATGGTCACCCCTGTCCCGCGAGCACCATCCAGTTCACGCCGAAACGGTCGGCCACCATGCCGAAGCTCGGCGAGAAGAATGTCTTCGCAAGCGGCATCTGCACCTGTCCGCCGTCGGCGAGCGCGCCGAACAGGCGGTTGGCCTCTGCCTCGTTTTGCGCGGAGAGCGAGAGAGAAATGCCCTGGAAATTGGGACTGCCCGTGCAGCGGCCGTCGGATGCGAAAACGCAGGTATCGCCGATTTTTAGCGCCGCATGCATCACCTTGTCCTTGTTTTCCGGGGTGATCATGCCCTGCTGCGGCTCCGGGCAGTCTTTGAAGTGCATGACCATCTGCACCTCGGCGCCCAATGCCCGCTTGTAGAAGTCGATCGCCTCCTGGCAGCGGCCGTTGAAATTGAGATAGGGCTGGACCTGCATGGCATCACCTTTCTTTGTTCGCTGTGGAAACTCGGATTAAGTGATCGTGTTATGCGTGCGCGTGGGCTTGCTCGAGGCCGGCGATGTCGATCTTATCCATCTTCATCATCGCCTGCATGACGGCGCGCGATTTCGCCGCATCCTTGTCGTGCAGCAGCCGGCCGAGCGCCGTCGGAATGACTTGCCACGACACGCCGAACTTGTCCTTGAGCCAGCCGCAGCGCTGCTTCTCGCCGCCGGCGGAGAGCTTTTCCCACAGCGCGTCGACCTCGGGCTGCGTCGCGCAGTCGACGAAGAACGATATCGCCGGCGAGAAGGTGAAGTGCGGCCCGCCGTTGAGTGCGTAGAAATCCTGTCCCTCGAGCTGGAAGGTGACCGACATCGCGGCGCCGTTCGGCCCCGGCGTGACGGAGGTGATCTTCGAGTTGCTGAAGATCGAGGTGTAGAATTTCGCCGCCTCTTCGGCTTTCCCGTCAAACCAGAGAAAGGGAGTTATTTTCTGCATTACTCGCTCCTTGCAGGATGGGTTTCGCTCCGCTCAACCCATCCTGCGGTTCTACGGTTCGCGGTCACCCTGCCTTGCGCAGTTCCCCACGCTCGCGAATGGCGCCGCCGACGTGGCTCAGATAATCGAGCTTTCCGATGTCGACGCCGTTGTGGCGCAGGATGTCGTAGGCCGTGACGACGTGGAAATAGAAGTGCGGCAGGGTCCAGTCCCGCAGAAGTTGCAGCCCCTTCATTTCGAGCACCCGGCCGTCGGGAAATGGGATCGTTATCTCGCGATCTTCCGCGCCCTGCAGTGCGCTGCGGTCCGCCTTATCCAGATACTCGATCGTCCGTTCGATGCGCGCCTTGAGCTGATCCAGGGTCTGCTCATTGTCCTCGAATTTCGGCGGCTCTTTCCCCATCAGGCGCGCGATGCCGTTCTTGGCCATGTCGCAGGCGATCTGCACCTGTCGGGCGAGCGGAAACATATCTGGCGCAAGCCGCGCATTTGCAAGCACGGCGCCGTCAATGGACTTCGCTTTCGCGTGCTGCGCCGCCTTGTCGAAAATCTTCGACAGCGAGCGAAGCATCGGCACGAAGGTATCGATCGACATGGTCTCTACGGGAGATTTCATGAGAACTTCCTCCTGGGATTGGGAATCGTAGGATGGGTTGAGCGCACAGGTCGGCCCGATTCTAGTGCCCCGATCCCGAAGTTCGCATCATTTTGTGGCGCGCTCGTTTGCGAACTTCGGAATCGAAGGGCACTAGCAACCTATTGATCTAGTGTGGCTTTGGTTCAGAAGTCCGCATCTCGGACTTGGCTCGCAAGAATGATGCGGACTTCTGAACCGCCACACTAGTCGTCATCCCGCTTCATCGTCTTTTCGAATCTTCTTCCCGAAGCAGGATATTTGCGACCTGCCTTCGCGCGTCCACTCACGCAACGACCTGTGCGAGCTTGTCGAGCGCCCCGCTCCAGCCGTTGCGATGTCCGTCGCGCTCGGCTTCGTCGGGCAGCTGCTCATGGGTCAAGGTGAGAATGGTGCCGTCGCCGTCGCGCTTAAGGGTGATCGTGACGAGCGACTCCCACTCCGGCTTCGAGCGCCATTGCCAGGTGAAGACGAGCTTCTCGTCGCGCACGACCTCGCGATAGACGCCGCTCACGTCGTGCTCTTGCCCGTCGGCGGTGCGCATGAGCACGTGGAAGCGGCCGCCGACCCGCGCGTCGGTCTCCGCCGTCAGCGTCTCCGCGCCGGCGGGCGCATACCAGCGCATCATTTTCTGCGGGTCGGTCCATGCCTGATAGACCCGCGCGGGCGGGGCGTTGAGTCGGCGCTTGAGGGTGAGGCTTGGCTTGGTGGCGACGGCGGTGGACATGCATCCTCCTCTACGAATGCGGCGAGACGGTCCAAACGTTGGGACCAGAATTGGTGGTAGCGGTTGAGCCAATCCACGGCCTGCTCCATTGGACTGGCGACCAGCGCACACGCCACGGTGCGACCGGTTTTCCGGCGCACGATCAGCCCGGCTTCGGAGAGCACCGCGAGGTGCTTCATCACCGCCGGCAGCGACATGGGCAGCGGCCGCGCGAGTTCGGTGACGGAAAGATTGCCGCCTTCCCCCAGCCGCGCGATGAGCGCGCGGCGCGTCGGATCGGCCAGCGCCGCGAAGGTGCGGTCGAGACAGCGGTCGGGGCCGGACGGATACTTAACCATACGGTTAAGTATTAGCTGCACACGCCACCCCTGTCAACCGCGCGAATAAGGCAATAGCTGGACGCGCGAGAAGACGACCTGCCGTTGCGTCAACGCGATTCATGAAAATGGCCCCGATCGGGGCCATTTTCTTTGAGGTATCAGTCCCAACGACCCCGGACGGGCCCACCCCAGACCGGGCCACCCCATGCCGGGCCGTAGCGGTAGGCTGGGCCGTAGCCGTAGGCAGGGGCCGGAACGACCGCCACAGCCGGCGGAGCCACATACACGCGCGGTCCACCCCAGGAGTAGCCGTAGCCAGGACCATAATACGGGCCGGCCCCGTAGGGATCACCATACCATTGGGCGCTCGCGGGGACGGCGGTTCCGAGCAGGGTCGCGGCAAGGGCGGCACTGGCAAGCATTGCCTTCATTTTGTTCTCCTCCATCTGTTCCACCCTGCACCCAACGCATCACCCGCCGTCTTGTTTCACGCCGGACCGTCCGGTCGGCATTACTGCAACACCCGCGCGGAAAAGAAGCGCAGCGACAGAGTCGGGCCGCCCGTGTGAGCACCGGACGTGATAGCTTGCACAAACGGGGAAATCGCAGCGGCATCCAGGGGGGAACATGCCGGGCCGCGCGACGGCCAAGCTTCCGGCAGAGGCGCCGCTCGTTCCCGGCGCGGCCGTGCCGGCGGGCGCCTGCGCGTTGCGCGCCGAGGCACCGATCATCGGCAACATCTGCTGCGACGGTCCGTGGGAAATCTTCTGCAGCATCGAGGGCGAGCTGCGCGGCACGGAACTCACCATCGCGGCGAGCGCGAGCGTCGTCGGCAGGATCGTAGCGCGCGACGTGACGATACGCGGGCGCGTCAGGGGGACGATCCGCGCCGTGAACGTGAAGCTGCGCGGCTCAGCCGTCGTGGACGGCGAGATTTTTCATCAAACCTTGCTGGTGGAAGAAGACGCCGATTTCGACGGTGCGTCGCGGCCGCTGTTTTCAGGATGAGTGATCACCAACGTGCCGCCACGCTTGCGCACGCGGCCGCTCACGGTCCCATAGATGACCGCGCTCGACCCGGCTTCGAGAGTGAGGTTTCCGGTGATCGCGCCGCGCACATGGAGCCTGCGCGCAGCCCGCACCACCGTGTCGCCCGCGATCGTGCCGACGACGTCGAGATCGCTCTCGACGATCAACGGTCCCGGAACGGTTCCGCGCAACGTCTTCATGTCAGAGCTGGCCAGAGCATGATCCCGAAAAGTGGAAACCGGTTTTCGGACAAGATCATGCTCCAAGAAAACGTGAGAAGCGATGACGTTGCGTCATCGAACTCTCGGCGTCCCCCATTGCAACAGAACGGCGCGCAATTGCAATTCCATTCTTTCCAGCCGCCGGTCGCGGTGCTAGCCTTTGCCCGCTGGGGGCAATTGCCAAGGCTGGTCCGGACGTCCGCGCATTCGCGCGGCGGGAGCCTTTAGTCGCGTCGCGCCGGGATGCCCGGAATTCCGCCGCGGAACGAGGGGGAATCTCATGTTGAGCAACTTCAAAGGCAAGCCCGACCAAGTGCCGCCGCCGCCCACGCCGGCAAAGCCCAACGTCACCGTGGCGCCGTCGCCATCGTCGTCGTCACCACCGCCGCGGCCTGCCGAGCCCGGGCCGTCATCGAGTGCACCGGCGCGTCCGGAAGCTATTTGTTCGATCGGCTCGGGCACATCCATCGTCGGCAACATCACGTGCGACGGGCCGGCGCAATTCTTCGGCCACATCGAGGGCGAGGTGCGCGGCTCCGACCTTCTCATCGGCGAAGGCGCCGACGTGGTCGGCAACGTGATCGCCCAGGAGGTGACGGTCCGCGGCCGCGTCAAAGGGACCATCCGCGCCGTACGCGTGAAGCTTCAGTCGGGCGGCGCGGTCGAAGGCGACATTTTCCACCGCTCGCTCTCGATCGAGGACACCGCGCTGTTCGAAGGATCCTCGCGCCGGGTGGAAAACCCGATCGAAACACCGAAGCCCGCCCCGCGGCCGCAACTCGCGGCGGCCGAAAGCGTGGCGTAAGCCCGCGAAGAGATGCGTTGACCCCGGCGCAGCCGGGGTAGGGCTATTTCAGCTGCGGATGTGAACCACGTCACATTCGCAGTGGAGGTGCTGCCGTAACTTGCCGCCGCTCGGCAAAAACGAGAGGCGGCTCCCATGATTCACTCCCATCTGAAGATCGCACCGGCGACGGCCGCCTGGATCGCGATGACGCTCGTCGCTTCAGCCGCGCCCCTGACAAACGAGGTCGAGATCCCGACCGGCGACGTGTGGATCACCCCGCAGGCATCGAGCACGGCGCCGGCGCAAACCGCGCAACGCGCGCCGGCGCAGGGTCAGTTGCCGACCGGCGACTTCTGGCCCGCGGAGGAAGACACCGCCCGCGCCGCCGCCGAGACCCCTGCCCTGCCGCACGATCAATCCGCCGCGCGCGAAGAGATCGCGACGGGCGGGGTGAAATAAGGCATTCCGCCGCGCGGCCCCTTCTTCAGTGGGACGCATCGGCATCATCGCGCAGCTTCTTTGGGCGCGGCCCAGCTCGACCAATCGACCCATTGCGCCAGCGCCATCAGAACCGACAGCAGGACAAACAGTGCGAGCGAGCTGACCAGCAGCGCATAAATTTCCAGGCCGAGCACGACGTAAAGAAAGCCGAACAGACAGGCGAGCATGGCCGCGAAAATACCGGCGTGGGACAATCGGCGAGAAACCGCCCCGGTATAGATCGACGCCTGCAGCAGCACGAGCAGCGAACTCACTGCATATCCCATCGTGTAACCGAGCGGCTCACTGAAAGAGAGCAGCAGCAGCCCGAACAACGACAGCGACAGGCCCATGAGGCCGTATTGCACGAGATGGATGCGCAACCCGGAAATGGCCTCAAATAGAAAATACGTGGCGAAGGCCAGGACAACAAACAGAATAGCGTACTTGGATGCGCGGTGGATCGTCCGGTAAGCCGGAATTGCTTCGATCAAGTCAACAACTGCGCACGAGGCGTGCGTATCACCCTCGGTGATTTTCTGATCAGTCCAAAGCGACGCCGCGGCGTAATCAGCGGTTTGCCAGCGCGCCTCGAACCCTTCGGCCGTCCGGTCGAAGTGGTCGGCAACAGATTTCCGGAAAAGCTCGGCGACGGCCACGGGGAGGAGACCGTCGCGTCGAGTTGCTTGCCATGCAGCAGTTGCCGTAATGCTCCCGTCCCGCGGACGTCGATGGTGGCTTGAAACGGGATCGCAGTGTCCGCCCCCGGCGGCGCCGGTAAACCCAGGGAGGCAAGGACGATCGCGGCGTTGTCGCACAGCTTGCCAGCATAAACGGTCTCCGCGCAATTCTGCCACGGCAATTGCTGGCCATCCCAAACGAGATGATCGCCGGTGCTCATTCCCGACAGGGACGACGCCTGGAGCATGACGAAGCTCTCTTTCCAATCGAGCGCGGCTTCACCCACGATCTCCTTGATCTTCGCGTCTGACGGAATCCGAAACGCGCCCTGCGCCGCCACCTGCGCGCTGTAAACGGTTGCATGGAACAGGCCGCGCTTGCGTTCCTCGGGCGCAAGCTGCGTCGTCAGCCTGAGATTGCTGGGCGCCACCTTGAGAAAGTATCGCGGTCCGTGCAGTTGAAGCCTGTATGGCACCACGAGAATGGGACTATGCAAAAACTGCTCAGGTCCCCAGCTGCGATTGAAATCCTCCAGCAGCCCAGCCTGTCGCTGCTCCCGCTCCTCGACAAGACCGGAAACGAGCCAAGAGGGGATGGTGGTTGCCGCCATGACGAGCGCGATGGCAAACAGCCTGACAAACGTGGAAGTGAGAAATTCGTCGGTCGGGTCGCGCGGCCTGGAGTTGCTAGAAGCATTATTTGCGCTCACTGGCGAATCAACTGTAGTGCTCATGGAGACCTCACGAATGTTGATGAGATTTGCTGGTGGTGAAGCGGCGGGTTCAGATCCATAGCCAAAGCCTTGGCCGGATTTGCGGCACACCGCGGGGTGTTTTCGACCAGGCGACCCTTCCACTAGGCAACGTCGCACATGCGGACGCCGTGACGGCGCGCGATATCCGACAACGTCGCTTCGCGACGCAGCGCCCCTATGGCAATTTCTGCTTTGTGAAACGGCGGGCAGCGCGTACGCACCGGCCTGTGGGGGGACGGGGACTTTTCGGCCATGGCCTCCGCGCGCCTCGCCGTATGAGGTGTGTATCCTCACCAGGTGACCATGCCGTTGCCGCGTGCCGGCCTAATGGCGTACGTGTGCAGCGGTACAGGAAAGTTTGTGCAGAATTTGTGCAGACGGCGGGCTAGACTTGGGGGCTTTTCTAGCGACGGTTTGGGCGCATGCCATCGCCATGACCAAAATTCTTCTGATCGACGACGATTCGGGCATCCGCGACGTTGTCCGCTTTGCCTTGGCGCGCGAGGGGTTTGCCGTCATTGAGGCGGAGGATGGGGCGCAGGGGCTCAGCCTGGCGGAAAAGGAAGCCCCCGATCTGATCGTGCTCGACATCATGATGCCGGAACTTGACGGCACGGAAGTGTGCCGCCGCCTCCGGCGCAACAGCCGGGTGCCGATCATCTTCCTTTCATCGCGAGACGAGGAAATCGACCGGGTGCTCGGCCTCGAACTCGGCGGCGACGATTACGTCGGCAAGCCGTTTTCGCCGCGCGAATTGGTGGCGCGAGTCAAGGCGGTGTTGCGTCGGATGGGGGCGGAAAAACCGGACCCGGAACATTCCGAACTGCGCCACGGCAAGCTGCGCCTCGATCTTGAAGGCTTCCGCGCATTTTGGAGTGAAAACGAAGTCGTGCTGACTGTCACCGAGTTTGCGCTGCTGCGCACACTCGCCGAGCGACCTGGCAAGGTCTTCAGCCGCGATGCGCTGATGGACGGAGCTTATGCGATCGATCACTATGTCAGCGATCGCACCGTCGACAGCCATATCCGCCGGGTTCGTGCCAAGTTCCAGTTGGTCGGCGGCGTGCCGGTCGAGACGATGCACGGGCTCGGTTACAAGCTTGCGGATTGTCTATGAAGCGGCGCCGGCTTTCGATCGGAACTGCGCTGGTACTGATGAATTTGGCGGTGCTGATAGTGCCGCTCAGCGGAATTTGGTTCTTGCGGCTTTATCAGAGCGCTTTGATCCGGCAAACGGAGTCGGAGCTGATCGCGCAAGCCGCCATTATTGCGGCGGTCTATCGCGCCGCGTGGCACGCCGCAGGCGGTCAGTCCCCGGCGCAAGCACCGCCCGATCCGACCTCGCCGCGCCCGGCTGGCAACGACGATCGTTGGCTGCCGCGTTCGGCCAATCTCGACCTCACCGTCGATGCTGTCTTGCCCCCGCCACCGGACCCGGTGCCGGCATCAGGGTCGGCCGACACAGCGGCGCGTCAGGCCGGCGATGCGCTCGACGCGACGCTGCGAGACGCGCAGCGCACCACGCTTGCCGCTATCCGCGTGCTCGACCGTGACGGCGTTGTCGTCGCGAGCACGGGTGAAGCGCTCGGCCAGTCGCTGACCGGCCAGGATGAAGTGCAGCGGGCGCTGCGCGGCAAGCCTGTCAGTGTGCTGCGCGAGCGGGGGACCCCGGCGCCGTCGTCGCCGCTCGCCGCCATCGATGAGGGCAGCAACTTACGAGTCTTCACGGCCCTGCCGGTCCTCGATCAGCATCGGGTGATCGGCGTCGTGTTGCTCTCGCGCACACCGCGCACCCTTGCCAATGCGCTCTACGGCAAGCGCTGGCACCTCGCCGCTTTGGCCGTGCTGCTACTCGGCTCGATAGGCGGGTTGAGCGCCTTGGGCACATTCGCCATCAGCCGGCCGTTGCGGGCGGTAACCGATCAAGCCAAGCGAACGGCCGAGGGCGAACGCGACGCCATCAGCTCCGTGACGGGGCCGACCGTCCGCGAAGTCACTGAATTGTCCGAAGCGTTGCGGCGTATGGCGCAGACATTGGAGGATCGGGCTGATTACATCCGCAGTTTCGCCGCTCATGTCTCGCATGAGTTCAAGACGCCGTTGACGACCATCCGGGGCAGCGTCGAATTGCTTCAAGAGCACTTCGACTCGATGTCGCAACATGAGCGTAAACGCTTTCTTCACAATCTCGAAGCGGAAGCAGAGCGGCTCGCACGCCTGGTCACCCGCCTGCTCGATTTGGCGCGGGCAGACGTCACTCACGGAGCTGGTCACGCGACAACCCCCGCATCCGCATTGATCACCTGCATTGCCGAACGCTATCGGAAGAACGGTTTGGCGGTTGACGCCAGCGCGACTGAAGTCCTCACGCTCGCCATCGCGGAAGAGGCGTTGGAAATGATATTGGTCAATCTGGTCGAAAACGCGAGCCAGCACGCGGATCCGCAGGCGCACGTCATCGTGTCATTGCGCAAACAAGGCGATCAAGCGGTATTGACGGTCAGCGACGACGGCCCCGGTATTTCATCCGCCAACGCGGCGCATATTTTCATCCCTTTTTTCACGACCGCACGCAAGCACGGCGGAACCGGATTGGGACTTTCAATCGTTCAGGCGCTTGCGCGTGTTCACGGCGGTTCAGTGGCTCTGCTCCCGTCCGGGAACGGCGCTACCTTCGAAGTCAGACTGCCGCTGGCAGCATAATCCCCGAAGCGCCCCGATGAATCGCGTCACCCTCGATCCGCACGCCTTCTTCCGCCGCATCCCGCCGCTCGCTGATCGGCTGCGCCATCGCTTGACCGCGACCGCCGACGCGATCGTGGTGTGCCATCTCGGCGTACCCCGGATCGAACGCAAAACGTGGTCGCTGACGATCGACGGTTTGGTCGGCCGGACGCTCATGCTAAGGCGCGAAGCGCCGTGCCCACCCGCTTCACCGAGCATGAACAAACAAAGACGCGTGGGCACGCGCGCCCATCGGCGCGCTTAGTTAGCGCACCCTACGGCGGCAAACCTACTCCGCCGCGATGCCCGGCAGCTGCTCCTGCACGGGCGGCGGCTGGGCGCGGCGGCGGCGCGAGAGCCGATGGCTCAAGCGGTCGAGATAGAGATAGATCACCGGCGTCGTGTAGAGCGTGAGGACCTGCGAGACCAGCAGGCCGCCGACGATCGCGATGCCGAGCGGACGGCGCAGTTCGGAGCCGGCGCCGTAGCCGAGCGCGATCGGCAGGCCGCCGAACAGCGCGGCAAACGTGGTCATCATGATCGGGCGGAAGCGCAGCAGGCACGCTTCGTGAATCGACTCCATCGGGCTCTTGCCTTCGTTGCGTTCCGCTTCGAGCGCGAAGTCGATCATCATGATCGCATTCTTTTTGACGATGCCGATCAACAGGATAATGCCGATGATGGCGATCACGCTGAGATCGTAGCCGAAGGCCATCAGCATGATCAGCGCGCCCACGCCCGCCGACGGCAGCGCGGACAAAATCGTGATCGGGTGGATGTAGCTCTCATAGAGCATGCCGAGCACGATGTAGACGACGAGGATCGCGGCCGCGACCAGCAGCGGCGTCGAGGTGAGCGAAGCCTGGAACGCCTGCGCCGTTCCCTGGAACGTGCCCTGCAAGGTGATAGGCGTGCGCAGCCGGTCCTGGATCGCCTGGATGGCTTCGACCGCCTGACCGAGCGAATAGCCGGGCGCCACGTTGAACGACAGCGTGACCGAGGGGAATTGGCCCTGATGGTTGACGGTGAGCGGCTCGATCTTGGTCGTGAATTTGGCGATCGTGCTCAGCGGGACGCGTGCGCCGGTCGGCGTGGCGATATAGATGCGCGATAGCGCGTTGGGGTCCGCCTGATACTGCGGCTGCACCTCGAGAATGATCTTGTACTGGTGGCTCGAGGTGTAAATGGTGCCGACTTGGCGCTGGCCGAACGCGTCGTAGAGCGTCTGGTCGATCAAGCCCATCGACAGGCCGAGCCGATAGGCGGCATCGCGGTTGATATCGACTGCGATATGCGGCGAGGCAATCTGCTGGTCGGTGGCGATGTCCTGCAGCTCCGGCCGCTTCTGCATTTCCGCCTGGATTTGCGGGGCCCAGTGATTGAGCTCGCCGGTGTCAGTGTCGGTCAGCGTGTATTGATACATCGTTTGCGTGAGCCGCCCGCCGATGGTCACGTCCTGGCCGGCCTGCATGAAGAACTTCGCGCTCGGCACCTGCGCCACCTTGGGCCGCAATCGCTGGATGATCTGCTGCGCGGTCGCCTTGCGCTCGCTCAACGGCTTGAGCTGAATGAACAGGCGTGCGGTGTTCTCGCTCGAATTTCCGCCGGTCGCGCCGTTGAAGCCGACCACGCCGGACACGCCCGGATCGGTCAGGATCACGCTCGCGAAGTCATTCTCGATCTTCGACATCGCCTCGAATGAAATATCCTGGCGAGCCTCGGCCTGACCGAAGATGAAGCCGGTGTCCTGCTCGGGGAAGAATCCTTTCGGGATATGCACATAGAGGAACCCGGTCACGACGATGAGCAACAGCGTCGAGAGCAACATCGAGAATTGGTGGCGGAACACCCATTTGAGCCCGCGGTCGTAGCCGGCGACCATCCAGTCGAAAAACCGCTCCGCCGCGCGGTTGAAGCGCCCGGTCCCGTGCTGGCTCTCGCGCGTGAGGAAGAGCGAGCACATCACCGGCGTGAGCGTGAGCGACACGAAGGCCGAGACGAGCACCGCGGTGGTGACGGTGACGGCGAATTCCCGGAACAGACGGCCGATGATGCCGGCCATGAACAATAACGGGATGAAGACGGCGATCAGCGAGAAAGTGATCGATATGATGGTGAACCCGATCTGCCCGGCGCCCTTGATGGCGGCGTCGAACGGACGGTCGCCCTGCTCGAGGTAGCGCACGATGTTCTCAATCATGACGATCGCATCGTCGACCACGAAGCCGACCGCGATGGTGAGCCCCATGAGCGAGAGGTTATCGAGACTGTAGCCGATCGCGTACATGATGCCGAACGTGGCTACCAGCGAGAGCGGCACCACCACGCTCGGAATCACCGTTGCCCACACATTGCGCAGGAACAGAAAAATCACCACCACGACGAGCCCGATGGTGAGCATCAAGGTGAACTGCACGTCATTGACCGACTCGCGGATGTTCTGCGACCGGTCGGAGATCAGGTCGACATGGACCGACGGCGGGATCGAAGCCTGCAGCTGCGGCATCATCTCCCTGATCTGGTCGACCACGTCGAGAGTGTTGGCGCCGGCTGCGCGGCGCACAAGCAGCAGCTCGATGCGCTTGCCGTTGAACCAGGCGGCGGTGCGCGGCAGCTGCGAGGAGTCGACCACCTCGCCTACGTCCTTGAGCTTGACCGGCGCGCCGTTGCGATAGGCGACAATCACGTTGAAGAAAGAGCGCGCATCGAACAGCTGGTCGTTGGTGTCGATGCTGTACGTCTGATGGGCGCCCTCGAGGTTCCCCTTCGGCTCGTTGAGGGTCGCGTTGGCGAGTGCCGTGTGCACGTCCTCGAGCCCGATGCCGCGGGCGGCGAGCGCCATCGGATTGACCTGCACATGAACGGCGTATTGCTGCTGGCCGGCGATGTCGACTTCGGACACCCCGCTGACCACCGACATTTTCTGCGCCAGGATGGTGTAGGCGTAGTCGTCCACGCGGTAGATCGGCAGCGCGTCCGACCACACCGCGTAAATGAGGATCGCGCGCTCCGCCGGATTGGTTTTCTTGTAGGTGGGCGGACTGGGCAGGTCCTTGGGCAATAGGCCGCTTGCCGCGTTGATCGCGGTCTGCACGTCGCCGGCGGCGCCGTCAATGTTGCGGTTGAGATCGAACTGCAGCGTGATGGTGGTGTTGCCGAGCCCGCTCGTCGAGGTCATCTGCGCGAGGCCGGGGATTGCGGCGAACTGCTGTTCGAGCGGGGTTGCCACCGACGAGGCCATGGTGTCGGGGTTCGCGCCCGGCAGCGAAGCGGTCACCGTGATGGTGGGGAAATCGACGGTGGGAAGCGCGGAGACCGGCAACAGCTCATAAGAGACAATGCCGAAGATGAGAATCCCCGCCATCAGCAGCGAGGTCGCGATCGGCCGGCGGATGAAGGTTTCAGAAATATTCACGGGCGGGTGTCCCGATTCCGAAGTTCGCCAAACCACGCGGCGCCCCCGATGCGAACTTCGGAATCAGGGACACCAGCAACTCTATAATTCTAGTGCCGTTTTGAACCCGAAGTTCGCAACCGTAGGTTCGCGGCACTAGTTCGCCATCGCATTGGCGTTGTCGGCTTGGCGCAGGTTGACCTTGGCGCCGTCGGTGAGGCGGTATTGGCCCTCGACCACCACACGGTCGCCGAGCGCGAGGCCCTTCTCAATCACGGCGCGATCGTTCTCGGTAGAGGCGACCTGAACGGTGCGGCGCTCAACGGTATCCCCCGGCTTGATCACGTACACGTAGGAGCCCTGCGGCCCGTTCATCACCGTCTGTGCCGGCACCACGACGGCATTCGCCCGCGTTGCGAGGATGAGCCGGGCACTGACGAACTCGCCCGGCCACAGCCGCTCGTCATTGTTATCGAACGTGGCCTTAAGATGGATCGTGCCGGTGGTGGTATCCACTTGGTTGTCGATCAATGTGAGCTTGCCCGTCGACAACAGGGTCTTGTCGTCGCTCGCATAGGCCTCAACCTCGAGCGGCGCGCGCGCCTGATTGGTGCGGATGTCGACGAGGTTCTCTTGCGGCACCGTGAAGCTCACGAAGGTCGGCTTGATCTGCGTGATGGAAACGAGCGCGGTCGTCTGGCTCGCCTGGACGAAGTTGCCGAGATCGACGAGGCGGGCGCCGGTGCGGCCATCGATGGGGGAGCGGATGTCGGTGTATTGCAGATTGAGCTGCGCTGCATCGATCTGCGCCTGATCGGCGGCGATCGCGCCCTTGAGCTGGCCGACGGTCGCAACCTGCTGGTCGTATTGCTGGCGCGTCTGAAAGCCGGTGGGCAGCAGCTTTTGATAACGTGCGAGATCGAGCTGCGCGCCCTGGAGCTGCGCCTCGTCCCTGGTCTTTTGTGCCTGCGCCTGCTCGAGCGCCGCCTGGAACGGGCGCTGATCGATCTGGAACAGCGGATCGCCCGCCTTGACCTCCTGGCCTTCGGTGAACAGCACCTTGGTTATCTGGCCGTCCACGCGGGTACGCACCGTCACCGTCTGGAACGCCTGCACGGTCCCGAGCCCGCGCACGTAAACGGGCACGTTCTGGGTTTGAGCGGCGCCCGCGACCACCGGGATCGCAGCCGGAGCGGGCGGCGGCCCCTTGGGGGCGGCCATGAAGTCATGCCCGCTCAGTTTCCATAGCGCCGCACCGGCCGCCGCGATGACGACGACCCAAACCAGGGCGTTTTTTGACCTCACGCGGTGGCTCTCCCGTGGCTGCAGCGGCTGCGACCTCAACATCCGTGTCCGTTCCAAGTTCCCCAGGGCGAGGGTTAACCTCTTGTAATGCTTTTATCTTTTCTCACGGACCCCGGACCGCGGCCGCGCTGGGTGGAAGCGCCGGCGTGCCTTGTTAAACCCGCATCCGGCCTCGTTCCGGTGCCACGCCGGTGCGGCAAATCAAGCCTCCGGGGCGGGGACAGGTCACGAGGTGATACGGTCCCTCGCACGCCGTCGAAAAGGCGGCGGATTCACGCGGCTTGCGCGCGATCGAGGCTGTCGTCGAGCCAGCGCAGGGCCGCGCCGGCAACCTGTTCCGCCAGTGACGCCGCGATCAGCCAGTGCCCTTGGGTGAAAATTTCGTGCCGCGCACCGTGCAATTTCGCAATCGCCGCCGACGTCCGGTTCGGAATGACGCGGTCATCGCGGCCGCTCAAACACAACACTGGTCCGCGGAACGGCGGGCCGGGCAATGGCGCCGTGCCGAAGATCATCGCGCGGTAGGCTTGGCCCGATTCCGCGCCAAAGGTCGGCAGTAAGGCGCGCTGCTCGTCCTCGGGAAGATGGTGCAATACGAGGGCGCGGAGCGTTGCTTCCGGCGGGTGAACGGGGCGGCCGGCCAGAATCGCCGGCAGCATTGGCAAAAAATATGGCAATGCGCGCGGCTGCGCCGGCAGCATCCAGGGCGGCGCCGAGGCGACGCACACGAGCGCACGGCATCGCCTCCTCGCCGCGAGCTGCTGCGCCAACAGGCCGCCCATGCTGTGGCCGACGAGGATCGGCAACTCGGAAAGCTTTGCGACTTCGCGTTCCAGCGCCGCCAAATAGTCCGCGATCGTCACGGTCGCCAGCGCCCGATCGTCGCTCGGGCCATGACCCGGCAATGACGGCGCATGACAATCGAAGCCGGCGCGGGAAAAGCGATCGACCCATGGGGCGAAATGGCCGCCGTTGCTGAAAGCGCCGTGAATAAAGAGGACCGGGGGTCGTCCCATCGTGATCTCAATCGGGCTCAATGGGATGCATACTCCGATGACGCGCGGGAGCGCCGCCTGTTCCATGCGGGAACAGACCGGCGCACCGGTGCTTATCGTGCCATGCGGCCGATCCCTCCACCCCCGGCAGACCGGACGGAAGCGATCCTGACGGACATTGCGGGCTTACGAGCGTCGACGCACCGTGCCGCGCGCTGGTGGGAGCGCGCCGTGTTCTATCAGGTGCTGCCGATTTCGTTCGCCGACAGCAACGGCGATGGCAAGGGCGACCTGCCGGGCTTTCTCGGACGCATCGATCACCTGCGCTGGCTGGGCGTCGACGCCGTGTGGATGACGCCGTTCTATCCCTCGCCGTTCCGCGACCTCGGCTACGACATATCGGATTTCTGCAACGTCGATCCGGTGTTCGGCACGCTCGCGGATTTCGATCGTGCGCTTGACGCGCTGCACGCGCACGGCATCAAGCTGATCATCGATTTCGTGCCGAACCATACGTCGAACGAGCATGCATGGTTCGCCGAGAGCCGTTCGTCGCGCTCGAACCCCAAGCATGACTGGTACATCTGGGCCGATGCCGAGGCGGATGGCGGCCCGCCCAACAACTGGATGAGTCGCTTCGGCGGCAGTGCCTGGCAATGGGACGACACGCGCGGCCAGTATTACTACCACTCGTTTTTGCTTGAGCAGCCCGATCTCAACTGGCGCAACCCGGCGGTGCGCGCCGCCATGGCCGACGTGCTCCGCTTCTGGATACGGCGCGGCGTTGACGGCTTTCGGGTCGACGCGGCCGCGGTGCTCGCCAAAGATGATTTGCTGCGCGACGATCCGCCGGCACCGGACAGCAGCGGCAAGCCACCGCCCCAGCGGCTCAATCACGTCTTCACCGACGATCGTCCGCAAGCGATGATTTATCTGGAAGAGATCCGCGCCGTCATTGACGAGTTCGATAACCGAATGCTCGCTGGTGAGGTGCAGGGCAAGATCGGCCGCATCGGCCATTTCTACGGCAACGCACGGCCGCGGCTGCACCTGCCGCTCAATTTCGCGCTGTTGGATTCCGCCTGGGACGCGCTCTCGTTACAAGGAACAATCGACGCTTATTACAATGCGATCCCTGACAAGGCCTGGTCGGATTGGACGATCGGCGGGCACGACAAAAAGCGCATCGCCGGCAAGCTCGGCCCGTTTCAGACGCGCGTGCTCGCCATGCTGGCGCTCACTTTGCGCGGCACGCCGTTCTTCTTTGCCGGTGACGAATTGGGCATGGAGCCGGTGCTAATTCCGGATGACAAGGTGAACGACCCGTTCGAACGGCTCGTGCCCGGCTACGGCCTCAATCGCGACCCCGAGCGTACGCCGATGCGCTGGGATGGCAGCGCGAACGGCGGCTTCACCAGCGGCGAGCCGTGGCTGCCTCTGGGCGAGGATGTCGCCGAGCGCAACGTCGCGCGCCTGATGGCCGACCCGCACTCGTTGCTCTGGCTATACCGGCGGCTGATCGAATTGCGTCGGCGCGAATCCGCGCTCAGCTGGGGCGCTTATCAACCGTTGCGCAGCAGGCACGACATCCTGATGTATAAGCGCGTCGGCGGCGAATGCGAGATCCTCGTCGCGCTCAATACCGTGCATCAGCCGCGCAAGTGCACATGGCAGGGCGCGGGCAGGTTGCTTTTGTCGAGTTGGCTCGACCGGGAGGAATGCGAGGTGGAAGGCCCGATGCTGCTGCGGCCCGACGAAGGCGTCATCATCAAGCTGCGGTGTTGACTTGCCTGTCGCGACGAACCGCTGGTGGCAGACCGGCATTATTTATCAGGTTTATCCGCGCTCGTTTCAGGATGAGAACCGCGACGGCGTCGGCGATCTTGAGGGCATCCGCCGGCGCCTGACCTACCTCGCCGAACTCGGCGTCGATGCCATCTGGCTTTCGCCGATCTTCCCATCGCCGATGGCGGATTTCGGCTACGACATTTCCGATTACACCGGCATCGACCCGGTGTTCGGCACGCTGGATCAGTTCGATGCCCTGCTCGAAGCAGCCCATGAGCACGGCCTCAAGCTGCTGCTCGATCTCGTCCCCAACCATACCTCCGATCGCCATCCATGGTTCGTCGAAAGCCGCGCCTCGCGCGAGAGCCCGAAGCGCGACTGGTATATTTGGAAAGACTCCGCCCCCGATGGCGGACCGCCCAGCAACTGGCTTTCCGAGTTCGGCGGCGGCGCCTGGGAATACGACGAGCAAACCAAACAATACTACTGCCACACGTTCCTGGCCGCGCAGCCGGATCTGAACTGGCGCAATCCCGACGTGCGCCGGGCGATCCACGACGTCATGCGGTTCTGGCTCAAGCGCGGCGTCGACGGCTTCCGCGTCGACGTGATCTGGCACTTGATCAAAGACGAGCAGTTCCGCGACAACCCGCCCGACCCGGATTATGACCCCGGGCAGCAGAGGCCGAAGCGCGCCTTCATCCCGCTCTACACGGCAGACCGGCCGGAGGTGCACGACGTCATCCGCGAGATGCGGCGCGTGGTCGACGAATTTCCCGACCGGCTGCTGATCGGCGAAATCTACCTGCCGATCGAGCGGCTGGTGGTTTATTACGGACATGATCTCAGCGAGTTGCACCTGCCGTTCAACTTTGCGCTGCTCAATGCGCCCTGGCAGGCGCACACAATCGCGAAGCTAATCGACGAGTACGAGCAACAATTGCCGCCGGGTGGCTGGCCCAACTGGGTGCTCGGCAATCACGACCGCCCGCGGGTGGCCAGCCGCGTCGGCGCCGCGCAGGCGCCGGTTGCGGCCATGCTGTTGCTCACGTTGCGCGGCACGCCGACGATCTATTACGGCGACGAGATCGGGATGGAGCAGGTCGAAATCGCTGATCAGGCGGCGCGCGATCCGGTGGCGCACAACCTGCCGGGGCTCGGGCTTGGCCGCGACGGCTGCCGCACGCCGATGCAATGGGACGCCGGCCGCTACGCCGGATTTTCCGACACCGAGCCCTGGCTGCCGCTCGAGACGAACTATAAGGAGCGGAACGTCGCAGCGCTGCAGACGGACCAGACATCGATCTATCAGCTGCATCGCCGGCTCATCGCGCTGCGGCGGCAACACCCGGCGCTGCACGCGGGCAATTATCGACCGCTGCCGACGGAGGGCGATGTTCTCGCCTTCGTGCGCGAGGCGGCCGACGAGCGCATCCTCGTTGCGCTCAACATGGGCGCCGACCCGGCGGAGATAAATCTTCCGGCCGGCCAGGCGGAAGGCCGCCTGCTGCTTTCGACCTTCTGCGACCGCAGCGATGAACGCCTGCGGGGAAAGCTCGGGCTGCGCGGCAATGAAGGCGTGATCGTGCGATTGTAGGGCGCATTCGCGGCCGCGGCCGTGGTCGCGCAACAAACACAAACGTCATCCTGAAGAAATCGCGCGCACTTGCGCGCGACTGTCTCGAAGGATGGCAACGCGTACCGAGCTTGCTGCGATCCTTCGAGACGGCCGCTCGCTTAGGCGAGCGGCCTCCTCAGGATGACGTTGGAGTTTGTTTCGAAGCTGCGACTGCGCGAACGAGCCTCGCTAAGATTGCGTCCTTGTCGAGGATGATGCGGAACGCGTCGCTGATAATCGCGCAAGTTCCCGAATCGATCGGCGCAACGCTTGCCCAAGTGGACCGGGCAAACGTCAACTCGAGTTCTACGCCGGGATGAAGATGAATGTGCCGCGACCAGACGGCGCCGTAGGTCGCATCATTGCTCGATTCGATCGACTGACCGGCACGAGCGAAATCGATCTCGCTCATCCACTCGTGGCTGCGGCGATACACTTCGGCAGAATCCGAGAGCACCAGGAGATCGATGTCCGAACCCGGCCGCGCATTGCCGCGCGCCCATGATCCGATGAGAGCGAGCGCGCGAATGTCGTCGCGCGTCCCAGCCCATCGGCCAATGGCTTCGACGACCGTCACGGTCGACGCATTGTTCATCCCGCGAGGCTAGCACTCGGGCGGCCCGGGGTGGACCCAGCGGCAATAGCCGGGAATACACGCCATCCCGTGCTGACGCGAAGCAGCAACGTGCTTACTGCACTGCACAAATTGGAAAACTCTGTCGCATGAGGGCGGATCGCTAGTAAGAAAACCTTTTTATCGCCCGCATCTTGCGCCTTCTTGGAAAATAATTTCATTTCCTTTCCAACCTCGGCGTCCAGTTATGGGAGGATTCTTCATGTCGGCGTCATCGGAAGCCCTGATCGAGGCCCCTTCGCGATCGCTTCCACGCATCGGCGAGGACTGGCTCTCGGTCATCATCGGGCTTGCTATTTTCGTGCTCGCGCTCGCCGGGCTCGCGAACCTCGACCTGATCGGCTGGGCGGTGACGACTTCGGTGTGGGGCAATTTCGGCCAGGCGCTCGGGCCGGTGTCGAAGGCCTACGGCGCGCTCGGCGGCTTCGGCGCGCTCGTTGCGACCTACCTCGCGCTGCTCGCCGTGCTCACCGCCGCGGCGCTCGCGCTCGGCGCCGAGGCGCGCAAGTTCGCCCTCGCCTTCACGGCGGTGTTCTGGATCGCCTACGCGAGCTGGATCGCCGGCAACTACGCGAACTTCGCCGCGGTTACGCCGGCCGAGCTGCAGAAGTTCGGCATCTCATGGTCTCTCAAGCTCACCAACGAGGGCGCTTACATCTTCGCGCTCGTCGCCGGGCTGCTCATCGCCAACGTGTTCCCGCGCCTCGCCGAGGCGCTCTCCGAGGCCGTGCGGCCGGAGCTCTACATCAAGATCGCAATCGTCATCCTCGGCGGTTTCTTCGCCGTGACGGCGGCAGGCAAGCTCAACCTCGCGACCTCGCTTCTCGTGCGCGGCGTTGCCGCGATCATCGAGGCTTATCTCATCTACTGGGCGGTGGTTTATTTCATCGCGCGCAAATGGTTCGGCTTCTCGCGCGAATGGGCCGCGCCGCTCGCGTCCGGCATTTCGATTTGCGGTGTGTCGGCGGCGATCGCCACCGGCGGCGCGATCCGCGCACGGCCGGTCGTGCCGGTGCTGGTGTCCTCGCTGGTGGTCGTGTTCGCGGTCGTCGAAGTGCTGATCCTGCCGTTCCTGGCGCAGACCTTCCTGTCACACGAGCCGCTCGTCGCCGCCGCCTGGATGGGCCTTGCGGTCAAGACCGACGGCGCCGCCGTCGCGGCGGGCGGCATCACCGAGTCGCTGATCGCCGCCAAGGCGGCGGCCGACGGCGTGAATTATCAGCCCGGCTGGATGCTCGGCACCACCGCCACCATCAAGGTGTTCATCGACATCTTCATCGGCGTGTGGGCGTTCGTGCTCGGCACCATCTGGACGAGGCACATCAACGTCACGCGCGACAAGGCGCGGGCGGTGGAAATCTGGCAGCGCTTCCCGAAGTTCATCCTCGGCTTCGTGCTGACCTTCGCGGTCGGCCTCTATCTCGCGCTCGGCACGCCGGCAAACCTCGCCGCCAAGGTGCCGGCCGCGATCGGCGAAGCCAACGCGTTCCGCGTGATCTTCTTCATACTCACGTTCTTCTCGATCGGCCTGCTCTCGAACTTCCGTCGGCTGTGGCAGGAGGGCATCGGCAAGCTCGCCGCGGTCTACGTGGTCAGCCTGCTCGGCTTCGTCATCTGGGTCGGGCTCGCGATCTCATGGCTGTTCTTCGCCGGCGTCACGCCGCCGCTCGCAAGTTAAAAAATAGGAGCGCATCATGCTGCACGACAACATAGGCGAACAAATCCGCGCGCTGCCGACGGAACCGCTGCTGCCGATCGAGAAGAAGCTGATCGGCTGGAGCCTCGGCATCGGCATCGCGCTGCTGATCGTGCTCACCGCGATCAATCGGCTGTTTTAACGAAAAACATCATCCTGAGGAGCTCGGCGCGAAGCGCCGAGCTCCTCGAAGGATGGCCGCACGCACCGAGTTTTCTGCCATCCTTCGAGACGGTCGCGCGCAAACGCGCGACCTCCTCAGGATGACGCCGAGTTTGTTCAGCGCCCTACAAATCACGCCGCCGGCTGCAGCCGTCCGTTCGGGCTCGCCTGATCGACCGCCGTCGGCAGGTGCTCCGCCAGCAAATTCAACACCTGATCGATCGGCACGCCAAAATGTGCGGCGAGTTGTTTCACCTGCTCGTTGCTGAGCGCGGCGCGCAGCTGGTCGGGGGTGATCGACATGTTGGGGCCGCTGCCGAGCCACGACTGAACCTGTGGCCCGAGCCCGCTCTGCTGGAGCTGATTGACGATGCCTTGCAGGCTGCCGAGATTGGTCTTGGCAAGCGCGGCATTGATCAACGCCGGCAGGGCAGCCGCCTCGGCCTGGCCGAGCACCCCTCTGAGGGCTCCGCCGAGATTGTCGAAGAGTCCCATTGTTTCCTCCTCCTGTCAGAAACGAAGCCATGAGGAATCATCACGGCCGTTTCTCGTTCTCCGCGGCGCGGAATTGCTCGCGCTGCGCGTCCTTCTCGCACATGTAGGCGCCGCCTTTCTCGCTGAAATGCCTGCCGTAGTTGGCGGTCCCGCTGAAGTGATAAATGTGCGAGTTGAGGTTGACCCATACCACGAGATCGGCGGGACAATGCGCCTTGGCCTGCGCCTCGTCCTCATATTGGCCGGCGCCGGTCGGGGCGGGCGCGGCAGGCCGCGCCGGAGCCGTCGCGCTTGGTGCGGGCGCGGGTGCCGTTGCTGACGGACGTGCCGCCTGTTCATGGGTCGGTGCCGCTGCCGTCGAGGGGGCAGGCGCCGGAGCCGGTGCCGCGGTCTTAGGCTCAGGTGCGGGTGCGGCGGGCGCGGCCGCGGTCTGCCCCGCGCGGCATTTGGCGACGAAATCCTTTTCCGTGCCTTTGGCCGCATCCGTGCTCGCACGCCACTCGTCGCGACACTCGCGCACAGTCCTCGTCGCGCGACCGGTGGCCGGCGCGCCGGTCGTGGGCGACGCCGCCGCGCTCTCTCCGCGGCACTTCGCGACAAAGTCTTTCTGGGTGCCCTTGTTTGGATCGGTGCTCGCGCGCCACTCGTCGCGGCATTCCCGCGCGGTCTTCGCCCCACCCGCGGCGGGCGGACCGGCCGTCGGAGCAGCCGCCGCGCTCTCGCCACGGCACTTGGCGACGAAATCTTTCTGCGTCCCCTTGTTCGGATCGGTGCTGGCGCGCCACTCGTCGCGGCACTCCCGCGCGGTCTTCGGCCCGCCCGCAGCGGGCGGACTGGCAGTCGGCGCGGCCGCCGCGCTCTCGCCGCGGCACTTCGCGACAAAATCCTTCTGCGTGCCCTTGTTGGCATCGGTGCTGGCCCGCCATTCCTCGCGGCATTCCTTCGCGGTCTTAGCGCCACCCGCTGGGCGTGCGGCAGGAGTAGCCGCCGTCCCCTCACCCCGGCATTTGGCGACGAAATCCTTCTGCGTGCCTTTGTTGGGATCGGTGCTCGCCCGCCATTCGTCGCGACATTCCCGGGCGGTCTTCTGCTGGCCGAGCGCAGCCGGCGTGGCCAGCGCCATGATCACCACGGCGACCGTGACGGCACCGAACAGGGCTTTCATGATCCGCTCCCTTAAATTCTGTTCCAGACGCGCTAGGCGTCCCGCAGTTCTCTATGTGATTACGAAGGTAACGGCGATCGCGGCCGTCGGTTCGCGGCGCAAATCGATCTCATCCGGAACGCGTGGGCACACGCGAGCCTCAATGTTCGGGCCCCAGCCCGTCGAGTGCCGTCTCAAGACGGACGCGGGCAGCCTACGCGCCGGCCTCGCACTTTTTCAAGAAGCTGTTGCGGGCGGCGCCGGAAAGCTTCTTGCCGTCCTTGTCCACGGCCTTGGGTTCGCATGCCTCGGCCTTGCATTTTTTCAGGAACGAAGTCTTGGCCGCGCCCGCCAGCGCTTTGCCGTCCTTGCCCACGGCCTTGGTTTCGCAACTCTCCTGCGCGAGTGCCGACCCGATGGCGAAGGCCGACATCAGCGCGACGATCATGACCCGTTTCATGTCATCTTCCTCCGTCCACCCGCGTGAGTACGGGTGAGCGGTAAAATCCTATGCCTACCCCGCCGGCAAGTGAAGGGGCGTCTGCACAGGAAAGGAACGCGTCCGAACCGCGCGTGAATTATCCTCAGGGCGCGAGCACGGCGGCGAGCTGGGCAAAGTCGGAAACAATGAGATCGGGCCAGTGCGGCGTCTCGCCGAATGGCCGATTGCGGCGGTCGATGAAGGCGGTCCGCATGCCCGACGCCTTGGCGCCGATGCAATCGAACGCGTGGTTGGCGACGAACAGGATGCGCGGGCGGCCCTCGCCGACGATCTCCGCCGCCTTGGCGTAGGTCGAGAAGTGCGGCTTGAAATAGCCGGCCGTCGCGACCGAGATCACATGGTCGAACGCAAAGCCGATGTGCGGCGCTGCCGCCGCGAGCATGTCGGGATCGCCGTTCGAGAGGATCGCGAGGCGATAACGGTGCGCGCGCAATTTCTCGAGCGCGCGCACCACGTCGGGAAACGGTTTGAGCCGCTCGATCGCCGCGACGAGGTCGTGCACCTCCGCGGCGGTGTGGGCGATGCCGCAGCGGTCCATCACGTAAGCGACGGCGCGCTCCCCGATGGTCCGGTAAGGCGTGTGGCCGCGGTCGATGAGCGCATCGATCATCGAATTTTCGAAATGCGTGCGCCGCCACCAGGTGACGAAGCTGCCGGGCTTGCCGGCCCAACCCTTGCGCGCGAGGAACGGCGTGACGAACTCGGTGAGCCCGCGCTGCATGTCGACGATGGTGCCGTATTGATCGAAGACGAGCACCTTGATGTCGCGCAAATCTGCCACGGTGTGTTGCCTCCGCTATCGTCATTGCGAGGAGCCGCGCTAGTGCCGCGAACCCGAAGTTCGCACAACAGTGCCGCCAGTTCGGTTGCGAACTTCGGGTTCGAAGCGGCACTAGAATCATAGATTTTCCAGTGTCCACCGATTCCGAAGTTCGCATTGGAGCGCGCCGTAAGGATGGGCGAACTTCGGAATCGGGACACTGGTGGCGACCAAGCAATCCGGGCCGCGTGCATAGCTCCAGATTGCTTCGTCGCTTCGCTCCTCGCAATGACGAACACCCGCTATGCAGGCGGCGCGGTCCAGATCGTCGGTTTGTGTATTGGCCGGCACCTCGATCGCCGCTTAGACTGTCCGCTCAACCAAAAACAAGACGGTACGGGCGCGTTCGACGCGCGGGAGAGGCAACCACAGGAGCGGCGCCATGCGCGCGACCATGCGTCTGAAATCGAACCTTTGCACCGGCGCGGCCATGTTCGCGCTCACGTTCGTGCTTGCCGGCATGCCGGGGCGGGTATCGGCGCAGCAGGCGGCCGATCCGGCGATACGCGTGGGCGATGCCGATCTCGGCGGCGTCGTCACCGGGCCGAACGGACCCGAGGCAGGCGTGTGGGTGATCGCGGAGACCACCGATCTTCCCACGCGCCTCGCGAAAATCGTGGTGACCGACGAGCGCGGCCGCTACCTGCTGCCCGACCTGCCGTCGGCCACCTACAGCGTGTGGGTGCGCGGCTACGGGCTCGTCGACTCACCCAAGGTGCAGACCACGCCGGGCAAGCTCATCGACCTTAAAGCCGCGCCGGCCGCAAGCCCGAAGGCCGCGGCGGAATATTATCCGGCGATCTACTGGTACGCGATGCTGAAGATTCCGGGCAAGAGCGAGTTCCCGATCGGCAACGTACCGAGCCAGCTGCACTGGATGGACGTGGTCAAAACAAACGGCTGCTACACGTGCCATCAGCTCGGCAACAAGGCGACGCGCACGATCTCGCCGGCGCTCGGCGAGTTCAAGGATTCGGAGGAAGCTTGGCTGCGCCGCATCCAGTCGGGCCAGGCCATGACCCAGATGGTCAACAACATCGGGCGGCTCGATACCCAGCGCGCGATCAAACTATTTGCCGAATGGACCGACGGCATCGAAGGCGGTGCGCTGCCGGCGACGAAACCGGAGCGGCCGCAAGGGGTCGAGCGCAACGTCGTGATCACCGTGTGGGACTGGGCCGGCCCCAAGGTCTATCTGCACGACGCTACCGCGAGCGACCGGCGCAACCCGCGCATCAATCCTAACGGCATGGTGTTCGGATCGCCCGAGGAAAGCACCGACTATTTCCCCATCCTCGACGTGGGCGCCAACAAGGCGACGCAAGTGAAAATGCCGGTGCGCGATCCGAACACACCGACGTCGAAGGACAATCCACGCGGGCCCTCGCAATACTGGGGTGACGAGGCGATCTGGGACAGCCAAACCAGCATGCACAGCATGGCGATGGACGAGAAGGCGCGCGTGTGGTTCGCCGCGCGCGTCGGCCCGCCCGCCAATCCCGATTTCTGCAAGAAGGGATCGGATCATCCGTCGGCGAAGCTCACGCCGATCGAGCAATCCGGCCGGCATATTTCCATGTTCGACCCGGCGAGCGGCAAGATCACGCTCGTGCGCACCTGTTTCCCGACCCATCACCTGAGCTTCGCTGCGGACGCCAACAACACGCTGTGGGCGAGCGCAGGCGGGCCGCAGAGCGGGGTCATCGGCTGGCTCAACCGCAAAACATTCGAGGAGACGGGTGACGAAGCGAAGTCGCAGGGCTGGACCGCGCTCATCCTCGACACCAACGGCAACGGCAAGCGCGACGAGGGTTATGTCGAGCCCAACCAGCCGGTCGATCCGGCGAAAGACAAGCGCATCAACGCGGCGTTCTACGGCATCGCGGTCAACCCGAACGACGGCACCATCTGGGGCTCGGTGCTGGGTCAGCCCGGCTACGCCATCCGCCTCGACCCCGGCTCAAATCCGCCGGCGACCGCGCTCGCCGAGGTCTACGAGCCGCCCGCCCCGGGTTTCGGCCCGCGCGGCATGGATATCGACCGCAAGGGCGTCGCGTGGATCCCGCTCTCGAGCGGCCACCTGGCGAGTTTCGATCGCTCGAAGTGCAAGGGCCCGCTCAACGGCCCCACCGCCACCGGCAAGCACTGCCCGGAAGGCTGGACGCTTTATCCCTTCCCGGGGCCGCAGATGCAAGGCGTTGAGGAAACCGGCTCGGCCGAGGCGAGCTACTATACCTGGGTCGATCAGTTCGACACGTCAGGCCTCGGCCGGGACGTGCCGTTCGCGACCGGCAACGCCAACGAGGCGGTGCTCGCCCTCGTCGACGGTAAGTGGGTGAATTTGCGCGTGCCCTACCCGATGGGCTTCTACGCCAAATGGATCGACGGGCGCATCGACGATGCCAACGGCGGCTGGAAAGGCAAGGGCGTGTGGGCGACCACCGGCACGCGCGCGCCGTTCCACATGGAAGGCGGCAAGGGCACGTTGCCGAAGGTGGTGAAGTTCCAGATCCGCCCCGACCCGTTGGCGCATTAACGAACGTCATTGCGGGGAGGCCGAAGGCCGACGAAGCAATCCAGGAGCGACATTGCTGCCCTGGATTGCTTCGCTGCGCTCGCAATGACGAGCGCCGGCCCGATTGCACATTGACCGGGCCGGCGGGCATGAATTATTTAGGCCCGTCAGCCGGTGGAAAACCGTCGACAGGACCGTGGTTTGCGGCGACCGCGAGTGTCGCTCGGCCACTCCAGGGGGAAAACGAATTTTGGGCGGTCTTCTTAAACTCAGCAGCGCGATCGACTGGGTCAACGAAAAATTCGGCGTGGTTGCCAACTGGCTGGTGCTGCTGGCCTGCGTGATCAGCGCCGGCAACGCGGCGAGCCGTTACCTGTTCAGCGAAAGCTCGAACGGCTGGCTCGAAGTGCAATGGTACATGTTCGCCGGCATGGTCCTGCTCGGCGGCCCCTACACGCTCAAGATGAACGAGCACGTGCGCGTCGATCTGGTCTACGGCATGGTGTCGGAGCGCACGCGCATCTGGATCGACATCGTCTGCGGCGTGCTGTTTCTCCTGCCGATCTGTTTGATCCTGATTTATTTCACCTGGCCCTGGTTCGTCGAATCGTGGCGGCTCGGCGAGGAGTCGCCGAACGCCGGCGGCCTGATCCGCTGGCCGGTGAAGCTCGTCCTCCCGGTCGGCTTCGCGCTGATGGTGCTGCAGGGAATATCCGAGTTGATCAAGCGGGTCGCGGCGCTCGAGCATGTGATCGAGGCCGACTTTAAATACGAAAAGCCGCTTCAATGAACTGGATTCGCGACAATCTGGCGCCCCTGATGTTCGGGGGCATGGTCCTGTTCATGCTGATCGGCTACCCGGCGGCATTCTCGCTCGCCTTCACCGGCCTGTTCTTCGGCTTCGTCGGCATCGAGTTCGGCCTGATCCGCCCGGATTTTCTCGGCAACCTGACCTATCAGCTGTTCGGCATCGTCTCGAACGATCTGCTGCTCGCGATTCCGTTCTTCACGCTGATGGGCGCGGTGCTCGAGCGCTGCGGGCTTGCCGAAGACATGCTCGATTCGATCGGGCAGTTGTTCGGCCCGGTGCGCGGCGGGCTATCCTATGCGGTGATTTTCGTGGGCGCCATTCTCGGCGCCATCACCGGCACCGTTGCCGCCTCGGTGATCGCGATGGGCGTCATCTCGATGACCCCCATGCTCAAGTACGGCTATTCGACCCGGCACACGATGGGCGTGATCGCCGCCTCCGGGACGATCACGCAGCTCATCCCGCCGTCGCTGGTGCTCATCGTGCTCGCCGACCAGCTCGGCCGCTCGGTCGGCGACATGTACGCGGGCGCCATCGGCCCGAGCATCATCCAGGTGGCTCTGTTCTGCGGCTGGGTTCTCATCGTCAGCATCATCTGGCCAAAGGACGTTCCGGCGCTGCCGATCGAGGCGCGCACGCTGCAGGGCTGGGCGCTGTGGGCGAAATGTCTGCGCGGCATCATTCCCTCGCTCGGGCTCATTTTCCTCGTGCTCGGCACCATCTTCATGGGTCTCGCGACGCCGACCGAGGCCGGCGCCATGGGCGCGGTCGGCGCGATCGCGCTTGCCGCTTTTCAACGCACGCTGACCTGGAAGCTGCTTTATCAGGGCATGGCCTCGACCATGCGCATCACCGCCATGGTGACCTACATCCTGATCGGCGCGCGCACCTTCAGCCTGGTGTTCCAGGGCGTGGGCGGGAAGGTGTGGATCGAGGACATGCTCACCTCGCTGCCCGGCGGGGCGGTCGGCTTCCTGATCTTCGTCAACGCCTTCATCTTCGTGATCGCGTTCTTCCTC
>JAFAUQ010000001.1 GCA_019243195.1 Hyphomicrobiales bacterium | reverse complement strand
CCGCCGACATCTACGAGCTCGGCCTGATCTACAAGGTCGACATCGCCGACGACCGCAAAGTCACGGTCGACATGACGCTTACAACGCCCAACTGCCCGTCGGCGGCGGAGCTGCCGAGCATGGTCGAAAACGCGGTGGCGAGCGTGCCTGGCGTCGGCGACGTTTCCGTCAACGTGGTGTGGGATCCGCCGTGGGACCAGAGCCGCATGTCGGACGAGGCGCGCGTTGCTTTGAACATGTGGTGAGAAAAGTTGCGTTCCGGCCCGCGCGGGGCCACATATGAGATGATCGATTCGACGAGGAAAACGATGGCCGAACCATCGACAATGAAGCCGAGGTCCAAGTTGCAAGTCATGCGCCTGAGCGACGCCGCGGCCGCGCGCATCAAGGATATTTTTGCCCGCGCCGAAAAGCCGATCGCCGGCGTGCGCGTCGGCGTCAAGAACGGCGGCTGCGCCGGCATGTCCTACACGATGGAATACGCCGAGACGGTCAATCCCGCCGACGAGGTGGTCGAGGACAAGGGCGTGCGCATCCTGATCGACCCCAAGGCCGTATTGTTTTTGCTCGGCACCGAAATGGATTACAAGATCGACAAGATTTCGTCTCAGTTCGTGTTCAACAACCCGAACCAGACTTCCGCCTGTGGCTGCGGCGAATCCGTGGCGCTTACGCCGGCGAAGGACGGCAGCTTGGAGCCCGCGCGCTGAGTCCGGGTATCAGAAATCAGGCATCAGGTATCAGGTAGAACCCCGACTCTCCTGATACCTGATACCTGATACCTGATACCTGATACCTGATACCGGTCACCTGATTCCTGGTCAGGCCGCCGCCATGCTCGCCTGAGCGACCTCGGGGTCGGTTTCGCAGATCACCCGGTTACGGCCGTTGCGTTTGGCGGCATAAAGGCCGGCGTCGGCGCGGCCGATGAGCGACTGCGCCGTGTCGTCGCGGCGGAACATCGCGACGCCGACCGAAATGGTGATGCGGCCGAGGTGCTCGCCGGTCGAGCGCTTCATCAGCTCCTTGCCCATCACCGCGCGGCGGATGTGATCGCCCACGGTGAGCGCCTGCTGAAGGCCGGTGCGCGGCAGCACGACCGCGAATTCCTCGCCGCCGTAGCGCGCCGCCACGTCCTGGCCCTTGACGTTTTGCTTGACGGCCTGGGCCACGAGCCGAAGCACCTGGTCGCCGGTGAGATGGCCGAAGGTGTCATTGAATTTCTTGAAATGATCGATGTCGGTCATCAACAGCGACAGCGGTTCGTCGGTCTTTGCCGCGTCGGCGAGCGCCTTTTCCATTGCCAGATCGAAGAACTTGCGGTTCGCGAGCGTGGTGAGCGGGTCGGTGAGGCTCTCGTTGCGCACCGCTTCGAGATTGAGCTGAAGCTGGGAAATTTCGTGCTTCGATGCCTTGAGGCGCGCCTCGAGCGCGTGGTTGGTCTTCTCCATCTCCTTGGTGGCGCCCACCAGCCCTTCGATGATCGAGCGCAGACCGTCGCGATCGGCCGCGCCGATCTTCTGGCGCACGCTCGCAAGGCTTTCGCCGTAATTCGCCGCCGAACCGGAAGCGGCATCGATCATCGCCATGATCTGATCGATCTCGTCGACGACCTTGGCGCCGACGTTGTCGATGCGGTCGGTCAGGCGGGTCGACGAGAGGTGCGCGTCGTAGATCTGGTCGATCTCCGCGGCGCTCAGCGTGCCTTTGCGGGCGAGCGCTTCGTTGATGTTTTGATTGAGCGCGGAATTATAGCCGGTGGCGTAGGTGTACCAGATCTCATAATTGCGGGGATAGGCGGGCTGGCCCAGCGCCTTGATCTGGCCGAGCGCGATTTCCGCGAACGCCAGCGTGCGCTCGTGTTCGTTGCCGTTGACGGCCATTTCCGACGCCTTGCGCGAACCATTCTGGCCCGCACCCCATACCGACCCCGACGGAACGTAACGGAGAGCCGTGAACGGGAAGTAAACACGTATAAGTCGATGCCGCCGCGGCGTTACCCGCGCAGCAGGCGCTTGCTTCGAATGGTGAGGAGAGCCCGCTTACGCTTTGACGCGCGCGGGCCGGAACAGAAATGCCGGAAGGTGCCCCGAGGTATCCACGCCGCGGTCGCGTGCGTGACCCTGCCGCCGCGGGGGACGCGCTTCATCGATTCGAGCGATCTGCGCGGGGGCGGGTTGCGGCGCGTTGGGACTTTCGGGGCGGCGCGGTGCGGGGGCCGGCCGATGGCGCGCATCGTGCGCAGGCTGCGGCCGATGGCGCCCCTCGCGCGCGGGCTGCTCCTGGGGCTCCGGGCGGGGCGGGGCTTTCGCCCATTCGATCGTGCGGCCGATGAGCTTTTCGATGGCATCGACCGCCTTGCGGTCGGCCGGCGTCACCAGCGTGATCGCCGTGCCTGATTTCCCGGCTCGGCCGGTGCGGCCGATGCGGTGGACGTAATCGTCGGCGTGATGCGGTACGTCGAAATTGAAAATGTGGCTCACGTCGGGGATGTCGAGCCCGCGCGCGGCGACGTCGGAGGCGATCAGCAGCTTGACCTCGCCGCGGCGGAACTGATCGAGCGCCGCCATGCGGGCGGGCTGGTCCATGTCGCCGTGCAGCGCGACCGCGTTGAAGCCGTGGCGCACCAGCGAGCGATGCAACACCGCGACCTCGCGCTTGCGATTGCAGAAGATGATCGCGTTCTTGAACCCGGACTCGGAACGGATGAGGCGGCGCAGCGCGTCGCGCTTGTCGTGCGGCTCGCGGCCGGCGGGCGCGAGCAGTTGCGTCACCGTCGCGACCGTGGTGGCAGGCCGCGACACCTCTACCTGTTCCGGATTGTGCAGGAAGGTATCGACGATGCGCCGGATCTCCGGCGGCATGGTGGCGGTGAAGAACAGGGTCTGGCGGGTGAAGGGAACGAGCTTGCAGATGCGCTCGATGTCCGGGATGAACCCCATGTCGAGCATGCGGTCGGCTTCGTCGATGACGAGAAGCTCGACCCCGGTGAGCAGCAGCCGCCCGCGTTCGAAGTGATCGAGCAGCCGGCCGGGTGTCGCGATCAGCACATCGACGCCGCGGGTGAGCTTGACGTCCTGGTTGTCGAACGAGACGCCGCCGATGAGCAGCGCCACGTTGAGTTTGTGGTTAGCACCGTATTTGGCGAAGCTCTCCTCGACCTGCGCGGCGAGTTCGCGCGTCGGCTCGAGAATGAGCGTGCGCGGCATGCGCGCGCGGGCGCGCCCGTGCTCGAGCATGGTGAGCATGGGCAGCACGAACGCGGCGGTCTTGCCGGTGCCAGTCTGGGCGATGCCGAGCACATCACGCCGCTTGAGGACGTGGGGGATCGCCTGCTGCTGAATCGGGGTCGGGGTGGTGTAGCCTGCCGCCGCTACGGCGGAGAGAACCTTCTCGGACAAGCCGAGCTGTGAAAATGACATGTATCCTCGAATCTGGGTCGTTCCGGAACCGAGCTTCGTCGACCACGGAACGACGACGACTTTAGCGCGGGGAAGAGACGGTCGAATCCTGTCGATCCTCCGACCGGCGCCCGGAACATAGTGAGGCAACGCGAAAAGTCAATGGTTGCAGCAATTTGGCGGCTTTGTGACACCGCTTAAGTCGAACAAATCGCTAATTTTTCCGAGTTGAGCGGCACAACACCAACCGGTGCGAGCGTTACGGTTGCGGGACTAAAAACTACCGACTCGCCCCGCCCCCTGCCGCAGCAGCTGGCTGCGGTATTGGCCGGGCGAGAGATCGAACCAGCGCTTGCACGCGCGGAAGAAACTGCTCTGGTCGGCAAAGCCGAGAAGGTAGGCGGCCTGCGCGAGCGAGAGCTGCAGGCGACCGAGATACTGTTCGGCTAGCTCGCGCCGCGTGCGGTCCAACAGCTCGACGAAGGACGTTTTTTCCTCTTCCAGGCGCCGCTGCAGGGTGCGCTCGCTCATGCGCAGCTCGCCCGCGATCTCGTCGCGCCGCGGCTCCCCGTCCGGCAGCCGGCGGACGATCACTTCGCGCGCCCGGTAGCTCGTCTGCGCGTGGTCGAAGTGGCGCAAATACTCGCCGGCGTAGCGCTCGTGCAGTTCGGCGAGCTGCGGATTCGAGGTGGGCAGGGCCGCGGTCATGTCGGTTGTGGCAAACAGCAAGCTGTTGCGCTGGGCGTCGAACGTGACGGGGCAGTGAAAGGCGGCGCGATAGGGCGCGGGATCGGGCGGGGGCGGGAAGGGGAGTTCGATCGCGAGCGGATGCACGTCGCGCCCGCTCAGCCACCGGCAGTAGCCGATCAAGGTGACGACGATGAACTCGACGCGCTGCCGTGGCACCGGCCGGTCGCCGCCGAACAGCACGAACACCACGCGGTAGCCGCCGCGCTCCTCGCTCATCGTCATCGTGAATGTGTCGCTGAGAATGACGAGATAGCGGATCAGGCGTTCGAACGCCGCGCGTAAATCGGCGCACGACATCATGGCGTAGCCGACCACGTCGAAGCTCGCGGCCCGCACGACGTGGGGCTGGGCGACGCCGATTGCCGGATTGCCGGAGCGTTCGACCGCGAGTTCCCACAGCCGACTGATGTTCTCGGTCTGCACGCGCCCGGCGGGCGTGTCGAGCGCCGCCGCATCGATACCGGCCTCGGCGAACAGGGCCGGCACCTCGAGGCCTTCGGCCGCCAGCAACTCGGCGATGCCCTTAACCCAAACGGCGGAGGTCGTCTGTTTGCTCATTCCCGCGGCCCGGCAAGTTGGCTTCCGAGGCCAATACATTGGCCGCCACGGTCACAGACACGGGCCAGCCCGGCGTCTAGCGTCTTTCTCATCAGAACGGCTGCTGGGAGGATGCCATGGAACTGCACTGCACGGGAAGGGCAATGACGAAGCGGAACTGGCTCGCGACCTACGGCGGGCGCATTCCGGCCGAGATCGATCCCGATGCTCATGCCTCGGTGGTGGCGCTGCTGGAGCAGGCCATGCGGCGCTTCGCCGACCGGCCGGCGTTTCGCTGCTTCGGCGAGACGCTGACCTACGCCGACACCGACCGGCTGTCGCTCGCTTTCGCCGCCTACCTGCAGAACAAGCTCGGGGTGAAGAAGGGCGACCGCGTCGCCGTGATGCTGCCGAACATCCCCGCTTTCCCGGTCGCCATGCTGGGCATCCTGCGCACCGGCGCCGCCCAGGTGAACGTGAACCCACTCTACACCCCGCGCGAACTCGAGCATCAGCTCAACGACGCCGGTGCCCAGGTCATCGTCATCTTCAGCGGCGTATCGGCGACGCTCGCGGAAATCATCGCCCGCACCGCGATCAAACAGGTGATTACCGTTGGCCTTGCCGACGGGACGAACGCGACGCTCGCGAGTCCGCCCGTCGATGCGCGCCTGGCGAATGCGGTCGCCTTCTCCGATGCGCTGGCGCAAGGCGCGGACCTTCCGTTCGCGCCGGTGGCGCTATGCGGGGATGATCTCCTGTTCCTGCAATACACCGGCGGCACCACCGGGCTCTCGAAGGGCGCCGCGCTGTCGCACCGCAACCTGATCGCCAACACCGAACAGTTCAAGGCGTTCGTCCCCGGCGCGCTGCACGAGGGCGAGGAAGTCGTCGTCACCGCGCTGCCGCTCTACCACATCTTCGCGCTGATGGTGAATTTCATCAGCTTCTACTCGATCGGCGCCGACAACTGGCTCGTCCCCAACCCACGCGACATGAACGCCTTTGTCGGAATCTTGCGGGCGGCGCGCCCGACCGTCTTCACCGGCGTGAACACGCTGTTCGGCGCTCTGGTGATGCATCCGCAAATCGGCGAGGTGGATTTCTCGCGGCTGCGCCTTGCGGTCGGCGGTGGGGCCGCGGTGCTGCCCTCGACCTCGGAGAAATGGAAGGCGCTGACCGGCCGCGACATCCTCGAGGGCTATGGTCTCTCCGAGACGTCACCCATCCTGACCCTCAATCCCACGACCTCGTCTGGTTTCTCCGCGAGCGTCGGGCTGCCATTGCCCTCGACCGACATCAAGCTGCTCGACGCCGACGACAACGAAGCGCTGCTCGGCGAACCGGGTGAGGTCTGCGCCAAGGGCCCGCAGGTGATGAAAGGCTATTGGCAGAAGCCTGAGGCCAACACGGCTGCCTTCACGCCCGACGGCTATTTCCGCACCGGCGACATCGGCGTGTTCGACGAGAGGGGATTTCTGAGAATCGTCGATCGCAAGAAGGATATGATCATCGTCTCCGGGTTCAACGTGTTCCCGAACGAGGTCGAGGCGATCGCCGCGTCGTGCGCCGGCGTTCTCGAATGCGCCTGCGTCGGCCGGCCGGATGAGAAGACCGGCGAGGCGGTGCGGCTGTTCGTGGCCAAGACGCCGGGCGCCAGTCTCACCGAAGCCGACGTGATCGCCCACTGCCGGCGCGAACTCACCGCCTACAAGGTGCCGAGGGAAGTTCTCTTCCTTGAAGCTTTGCCGAAATCGAACGTGGGCAAGATCCTGCGCAAAGATTTGCGCGGGCTCGCGTAAGGGAGGGCGCCATGACCATTCTCGACTACACCATGACCACGGCCGCGCAGTTCGTCGGGCGCGAACTGGGCACGACCGACTGGCTGACCGTCGGCCAGGATCGCATCGATCAGTTCGCAGCCTGCACCGGCGACCATCAGTGGATCCACGTCGATGTGGAGCGCGCGCGGCGCGAGAGCCCGTTCGGCGGACCGGTCGCGCACGGATATCTGAGCCTCTCGCTTGTCGCCGCAATGGTCATGGAACTCGGCCTCGTGCCGCCTGACGCTGCGAGCGCGCTCAACTACGGGCTCGACAAGGTCCGCTTCATCGCCCCGGTGAAGGCCGGCGCCCGCGTGCGCCTGCGCTCCAGCCTCGCGTCGGCCGAGCCGCAGAACGGCGGGCGGCTGCTGCTGAAACTGCAAAGCACGCTGGAGATCGAGGGCGAAGCGAAGCCCGCCCTCGTCGCCGAAGTCCTGTGCATGTTGATCGGCAAGCAGCGCGTTCCGGCGTGAAACATCGCAATCGCGCAAAGCCGGGAGGAGCAGCCATGGCCTATGAGACGCTGGAAGCGCGAAGTTTGGATAACGAGATCGGCGAGCGCGCCGCACAGAACACGCTGGCGGCGAACCCTCTGGTCGGCGTGCGCGGCCGGGATATTTTCGATTCGGCGCGTGCACTGGCCGGACAGGTGATCCGCAACCCGGGATCGGCGGCGAAACAATACCTGTCTTTTCTCGGCGAGCTGGGCCGCATCGCGACCGGCGGCTCGGCGCTTGCCCCTGACCCCAAGGACAAACGCTTCGCCGATCCGGCCTGGAAAGAGAGTGGGGCCTATCGCGCGCTGGCGCAGGTCTATCTCGCCTGGGGTGGTGCGCTCAACCGCTTCATCGACGAGGCGAACATGGACAAGCGCGACGCGGAGCGCGCGCGCTTCGTCATTTCGCTATTTGTCGACGCGCTGGCGCCGACCAACTCCTTTGTCGGCAATCCGGCGGCACTCAAGAAGCTCGTCGACACCGGCGGCGCCAGCTTCGTGCACGGCCTGGAGAACTTTCTCGGCGACCTTGCAAAGAACGGCGGCCTGCCGGCCCAGGTCGACACGCGCAACTTCGCCGTCGGCAAGAATCTCGCCACGACGCCGGGCGCGGTCGTCTTCCGCAACGCCGTGATGGAGTTGATCCAATACCGGCCGGTGACCGACGACCTATACAAGCGGCCGCTGCTGATCGCGCCGCCGCAGATCAACAAATTTTACGTTTTCGACCTGGTGCCGGAAAAAAGCATCGTCCGGCTGGCGCTCGACGGTGGCCTGCAGACCTTCGCCATCAGCTGGAAGAATCCCGCCGCGGCCGAGAGCGACTTCGGGCTCGATTCCTATGTGGGCGGGCTGGAAGAGGCGGTCGACGCGATGCGGGAGATCACCGGGAGCGAGGACGTCAATATCTGGGGCTCGTGCTCCGGCGGCATCACCACGTCGGCGTTTCTTGCCAATCTCGCCGCGCGCGGCGAAACCAAGGTTCACAGCGCGACAATCGCTGTCTGTCTTCTCGACATGGCGGTGGCGCAGGACACGACCGCGGGAATTTTCGTCACGCCGGAATCGATTCTCGCCGCGAAGAGCGCCTCGCGGCTTGCCGGCGTGGTGGAGGGGAGGGAGCTTGCCCGCATGTTCGCCTGGATGCGGCCCAATGACCTGATCTGGAATTATTGGGTCAACAATTATCTGCTCGGCAATGCGCCGCCGGCCTTCGACTTGCTCTATTGGAACAACGACACGACGCGGCTGCCGGCGCGGCTGCACGCCGATTTCCTCGACCTGATGGACGCGAATCCCTTCGTCAATCCCGCCCACCTCGACGTGCGCGGCCTGCCGCTCGACATGCGGAAGGTCGACATGGACAGCTACGTGGTCGCCGGCGTGACCGATCACATCACGCCGTGGCACGGCTGCTACAACACGGCGAAGCTCTACGGAGAGCGCAGCACCTTCGTGCTTTCGAACAGCGGCCATATCCAGAGCCTGCTCAACCCGCCCGGCAATCCCAAGGCCTCCTTCTGGACCGGCGCCGCCCGGGCGCCCGACGGACAGGCGTGGCTCGATCAGGCGGACAAGCACGCCGGAAGCTGGTGGCCCCACTGGCTCGCTTGGATCAAGGCGCGTTCGGGCGACACGCTGCCCGCGCCTCTAACGCTTGGCGCTGCCGACTACCCGCCCCTCGACGAGGCGCCGGGCCGTTATGTGATGGAGAGCTGAATTGCAGATCGGCCTGCACGAGGTGGATGGGCAGACCTTGCGCGTCGGCATCCGCCCGGGCGCCAAGACGCAGCCGCCGCTGCTTCTCTTCAACGGGATCGGCGCCAGCATCGAGTTGGTCGAGCCGTTTCTCGCGGCGCTGCGTGAGCCGGAGGCGATTGTCTTCGACGTGCCGGGCGTCGGCGGCTCGCCGGCGCCGCGGCTGCCCTACCGGCCCTGGACTATCGCTCGCCTCACCGCGCAGCTGCTCGACAAGCTCGGCTATTCCGAGGTCGACGTCCTCGGCGTGTCCTGGGGCGGTGCCCTCGCCCAGCAATTCGCTTTCCGGCAGTCGGCGCGCTGCCGGCGGCTCATTCTCGCCGCAACCTCGCCGGGCCATCTGATGGTGCCGGGGCGGCTGAGCGTCATGCTCAAGATGGCGACGCCGCGCCGCTACAAGGATCCCGAATATATGCGGGTGATCGCCGGGGACATTTACGGCGGCGCCATCCGCCGCTCGCCCGAACTCGTGCGTCAGCACCTGCGTCATGTGCGCTGGGCGAGCGACTACGGCTACTACCTGCAGCTCGCCGCCGGCTTCGGCTGGACCAGCCTGCCGTGGCTGCGCCTGCTCTCCCAGCCGACCCTCGTTCTTGCCGGGACCGACGATCCGATCGTGCCGCTTATCAACGGGCGCATCCTCGCCCGCCTCATCCCGCACGCGCGTCTTGTGACGATCGACGACGGGCATCTGTTCCTCGTCACGAGCGCCGCCCAATCCGCTGAGATCATCGCAGATTTCTTGAACTGAGATGCCGTAGCCCGCATGAGCGAAGTGACATGCGGGAAAGTCCCGGATGTCGCCCGCTGCGCGGGCTCATCCGGGCTACGTGCAGCGGGTTGCCCCGGCCGGCGATATCCGCGATGGTGCGCGCCTCCGGCGCTGCCGGAACCCCCGCGTGACCCGTCTCTCAATTCGTGGAAATCGGATTAATGGCCGTCAACACTAAGCGCGTGTTCTATGTCAAATACCTCGCGCATCAGAGCTATCTCGATACGATCGCGACCCGGCCGGACATCCGGCTCGACCGGCTGGAAAACGACAGCGCGCCGGCAGCGGTCGAGCCGGTTCTGGCAGCGGCGCATGCCTATCAGATCGGCTCTTCGCGCTACGAGATTGCGCCGCATTTCCACGCCACGCCCGATCTTCTCACCCGAATCCCGAACCTGCTGATCGTCTCGACCAACGGCGCCGGCTACGACACGGTCGACGTGAAGACCTGCACCGACGCCGGGGTGCTGGTGCTCAATCAAGCGGGCGGCAACCGCGAGGCGGTCGCCGAGCATGCCATCGGCATGATGCTCACCCTGTCGAAGCGGATTTCCGAGTCCGACCGCGCCATCCGCCGCGGCGACGTCATCGACCGCAACAGCTTCGTCGGCGACGACGTGCACGGACGCACCATCGGCATCGTCGGCCTCGGCCACGTCGGCCGGCGCGTCGCGGAACTCGCGCGTGCCCTCTTTGCCATGCGCGTGCTCGCCTACGATCCTTATCTATCCGCCGACGAGATCACCGAGCGCGGCGCCGAAAAGGTCGAGCTGCACGATCTGCTGCGCCAGGCCGATTACGTCTCGCTCAATTGCCCGCTCACGGAGGAGACGCACGGCATGATCGGCGCGCGCGAGTTCGCGCTGATGCAGCCGCACGCCTATTTCATCACGACCTGCCGCGGCCACATTCATAATGAGGATGCGTTGCTCGAAGCCCTGCGCGGCAAGCGCATCGCCGGCGCCGGCCTCGACGTGTGGAGCAAGGAGCCGCCGCCGCACGAGCATCCGCTGCTCCAATTCGACAACGTGCTGGCGAGCCCGCACACCGCGGGCATTACCCATCAGGCGCGGGTGAACATGGGCCGCATCGCCGCCGAGCAGCTCATCGAGGCGCTCGACGGCAAACCCGTCTCGCGCGTCGTCAATCCGGAGGTGTGGCCGTTGTACGCCCAGCGGTTCGAGAGCACATTGGGCTTTGCCCCGCGAGCGAAATAAAGCTGAGAGGACGTCATGCGTGCTGTGACCTTCCTAGGAAACCGGAAGCTCGAACTGGCGCAATTTCCTGATCCAACGCCCGGGCCGGGCGAAGTGGTACTCGACATCAAAGCCTCGGGCATGTGCGGCAGCGATCTTAAATTCTACCGCGCCTCGGGCGGCGCCTCGTCGCTGGGTCTCGGCAAGGTGAGTGGGCCGATCATCGCCGGACACGAGCCTTGCGGGGTCGTGGCGGCGGTCGGCGCCGGCGTGCCGGAGAAGGTCGCGCAGGTCGGCGACCGTGTCATGGTGCATCACTATCACGGCTGCGGCGTTTGCGAGCATTGCGTCACCGGCTGGTCGCAGATGTGCGTCGAGGGCAGCACCGTCTATGGCGCGACCGGTCATGGCGCGCACGCGCCGCACATGAAAGTGCCGGCGCACACCCTGGTGCCGCTGCCGGAACCCCTGAGCTTCGCGGCCGGCGCCGCCATTTCCTGCGGCACCGGCACTGCCTTCGGCGCCTTGCGCCGGATGAATCTTTCCGGCCGCGACACGGTCGCTATCGTGGGGCAGGGCCCTGTCGGTCTCTCGGCGACGCAGCTTGCCGCCGAAATGGGCGCGCGCGTCATCGCGCTCGACGTGAGCGAAGAGCGGCTCGCTCGCGCCAAGGAGTTCGGCGCCGACGTGCTGGTCAATCCGCGCAGCAACGATCCGGTCGGCGCCATCAAGGAGGTGACGCACGGGCGCGGCGCCCATACCACGCTCGATACGTCCGGCTCGCCCGAGGGCCGCATCACGGCGGTGCGCAGCGCGCGCGCCTGGGGCACGGTGTGTTTTGTCGGCGAAGGCGGCAACGTGACGATCGACGTGAGCCCCGACATGCTGCGCAAGCAGCTCACCATCATCGGCTCGTGGACGTTCTCCAAAGTCGGGCAGGCCGAGTGCGCGCAGTTCATCGCCGACCGCGGGATCAAGGTCGATGATTTGTTCACGCACCGCTGGAAGCTCGATCAGGCCGAGGAGGCCTATCGACTGTTCGATCAGCAGACCAGCGGCAAGGGCGTGTTCCTGATGTAGCGCCGTGACGGCGGACGCGGCCATCGTGACGGACACGGCGCTGCCGCGCCGCGTCGAGGACGTCGCCGCGCTCGAGGAAGTGCTCGGGCGGCCCAGCGCGGCGTTGGTTGCCGACTTGGCCCGACTCGAGAGCGACATCCTGGTGCTCGGCGCCGGCGGCAAGATGGGGCCGACGCTTGCCTGGATGGCGCGGCGCGCCGCGCCGGGAAAACGCGTCGTCGCGGTGGCGCGCTTCAGCGAGCCCGGTGTGCGCGACGCGCTCGAGCAGCGCGGAGTCGAGACCATCGCCTGCGAGCTGCTCGACCGTAGCGCGGTCGAGCGGCTGCCGCGGCTCGCCAACGTCGTGTTCATGGCCGGTCGCAAGTTCGGCGCCGAAGGCGACCTGCCGCTCACCTGGGCGATGAACGTGCAAGTGCCGGCGATCGTCGCGCAGGTGTTCCGCCGCGCGCGCATCGTCACGTTCTCGACCGGCTGTGTCTATCCGTTCGTGCCCGTCGAGGGCGGCGGCGCGAGCGAGGACTTGGCCCCCGATCCGCCCGGCGAATACGCCATGTCGTGCGTCGGGCGCGAGCGCATGTTCGAATATTTCTCACACGCGTACGGCACGCCCGGCCGGCTGTTCCGGCTCAACTACGCGATCGACCTGCGTTACGGCGTATTCCACGACATCGCCCGCAAGGTTCACCGCGGAGCGCCGGTCGATGTGAGCATGGGCCACGTCAACGTGATCTGGCAGGGCGACGCGTGCGCGCAGGCGCTGCGTACGTTGCTTCATTGCACTGCGCCGACGATGCCGCTCAACGTGAGCGGCCCCCAAACGCTTTCGGTGCGGGCACTGGCGCACGAGTTTGCTGCCCGTTTCGGCCGCGCCGCGTATATCGTCGGCACGGAGGCACCGACCGCCTGGCTGACCAACACGGAGCGCGCGCAGCGTTTGTTTGGGCCGCCGGAAGTCTCGCTCGAAACGATGCTCGACTGGACGGCCGACTGGGTGGCGCGAGGCATGCCTAGCCTCGATAAGCCGACCAAATTCGAGGTGCGCGATGGGCACTACTGAGGCGCTCGTCGAGGCCGCGCTGACGCAGGCCGACGTGCCGGGCGCGCTCGCGCTTTCGGCCAAGGTCGGCTGGAATCAGACCGCGCACGACTGGCGCCTGTTCATCGCGCACGGCCGCACCATCGGTTTGTTCGACCAAGAAGCCGGTTTGATCGCGACCGCCGCCGCGCTGCCGTATGACAACGGCTTCGGTTACATTTCGATGGTGATCGTCGATCCCGAATGGCGGCGGCGCGGGCTGGCGCGGCGCCTGATGGGCGAATGCATCGCCACTCTGCGCGGCATGGGCCGCGCCGCGTTGCTCGACGCGACGCCGGCCGGCGCGCTGGTCTATCGCGGCCTCGGGTTTGTTGAACTCGCTACCATGGAACGCTGGGAAGGCGAGGGGGGTGGGGCGGCACAGATCGGCAGCGCAGCCGAGCGGCTGATGCCGGACGATTTGGACAAAATAGTTGAGGCGGATGCGTTGGCGTTCGGCTCGCAACGGCATTTTCTGCTGGAGGATTTTCTCGCGCGCCCCGGCACGACTGCCTGGACCCACGACGGCGGCTATTTGGTCATGCGCCAAGGCCATCGCGCTGCGCAGATCGGGCCGCTGGTCGCATCATCAACCGATGCGGCGCGCCCGCTGCTCGCGACCGCGCTCGCCCACGCGCGCGGCCGCGTGTTCCTCGACCTGTTCACATCTTGGCCCAAACTTGCGGCGCTGCTCGAAGCCAGCGGCTTCATGCGGCAGCGTCCGTACATGCGCATGGCGTTGGACCGCGCGACGTTGCCGGGCGACCTGCGCCGCCTCGCGATCGCCGCCGGCCCGGAGTTTGGGTGAGTACCTAGCCCGGATGAGCCCGCGAAGCGGCGACATCCGGGGAGTCGCGCCCCGTATGTCGCTGCGCTCATGCGGGCTACGGCGCGGTCACACGTCCAGCAGCTCCTCGCTGGCGAATTCCGCGTGCTCCTGGATGAAGGCGAAGCGCGCCTCGGCCTTGGTGCCCATGAGGCGCTCGACCGAATCCGCCGTGTCCTCGCGGTCGTCGGCGAGCAGCACGACGCGCAGCAGCGTACGCGTCTTCGGGTCCATGGTGGTTTCCTTGAGCTGGTTCGCCATCATTTCGCCGAGGCCCTTGAAACGGCTGATCTCGACCTTGGCGTTGTGGTGGAACTCCTTCTTGAGCAGTTCGTCCTTGTGCGCGTCGTCGCGCGCGTAGACGCTCTTGCCGCCATGGGTAAGCTTGAAGAGCGGCGGCACCGCCAGATAGAGATGCCCGCCGTCGATCAGCCGCGGCATCTGCCGATAGAAAAAGGTGATCAGCAGCGAGGCAATGTGGGCGCCGTCGACGTCGGCGTCGGTCATGATGATGACCCGGCCGTAGCGCAGGTCATCCTCGCGATAATGCGCGCCGGTGCCGCAGCCGAGCGCCTGAACCAGGTCCGCGAGTTGCTGGTTCTGCGCGAGCTTGTCGCGGCCGGCCGAGGCGACGTTGAGGATTTTGCCGCGCAACGGGAGTACGGCTTGGCTTGTGCGGTTGCGCGCGTGCTTGGCGCTGCCGCCGGCGGAGTCGCCTTCGACGATGAACAGCTCGGCGCCTTCCTGTGCGGTGTTGGTGCAGTCGGTGAGCTTGCCGGGAAGCTTGAGCTTGCGGCCGATCGCCTTGCGAGCAATCTCCTTCTCCTGTCGGCGCCGCACCCGCTCGTCGGCGCGGTCGATCACCCAGTCGAGCAATTTGTTGGCCTGGGCGGGATTGCCGGCGAGCCAGTGATCGAACGGGTCGCGCACCGCCTGCTCGACGATGCGGGCGGCTTCGGCGGTGGCGAGGCGGTCCTTGGTCTGGCCCTGAAACTCCGGCTCGCGGATGAACACCGAGAGCATGGCGGCGGCGCCGATCATCACGTCGTCGGTCGTGATCGGCGCGGCGCGCTTGCCTTGCCCCATGCGCTCGGCGTGATCTTTGAGCGCGCGGGTGAGCGCCGTGCGCAATCCGCTCTCATGCGTGCCGCCGTCGGCGGTCGGAATGGTGTTGCAATAGGACGACATGAAGCCGTCCGCGTCGGCGACCCAGGCGACCGCCCATTCGCACGAACCGTGCCCCTTCTTCTCCGAGCGGCCGGCGAAAATGTCGGGATGCACCAGTGTCGTCCCATGGATCGACGCGTTGAGATAATCGGAGAGGCCGCCAGGGAAGTGGAACGTTTCCTCGACGGGCACGCCGTCGACGCCGGCGAGCAGCTCGGGCGCGCACGACCAGCGGATTTCGACGCCGCCGAATAGATAGGCCTTGGAGCGCGACATCTTGAAGATGCGCTGCGGCTTGAAGCGCGCATGCGCCGCCCCGAAGATTTGCGGATCGGGGCGAAAGCGCACCTTGGTGCCGCGCCGGTTGGGAGCGCGGCCGATCTGTTTCACCGGCCCCTTCGGCTTGCCACGCTCGAATGCCTGGGCATAGAGCGTCTGGCCGCGCGCAACCTCGACCTCGAGTCGCTCGGAAAGCGCATTGACGACCGACACGCCGACGCCGTGCAGCCCGCCCGATGTCTCGTAGACTTCGGAATCGAATTTTCCGCCGGCGTGCAAGGTGCACATGATCACTTCGAGGGCGGATTTCTTCGGGAACTTGGGGTGCGGATCGACCGGGATCCCGCGGCCGTTATCGGTCACGGTCACGAACCCATCCGCCTCCATGACGACCTCGATCCAGGTCGCATGGCCGGCGAGCGCCTCGTCCATGGCGTTGTCGATCACTTCGGCAAACAGATGATGCAGCGCCTTCTCGTCGGTGCCGCCGATGTACATGCCGGGCCGGCGCCGCACCGGTTCGAGCCCCTCGAGAACCTCGATGTGCTTCGCCGTGTAGCCGGCTTCGGCGGGGCTGGCAGCGCGGCGCACGTCGCGCGCCTTGCCCACCGGGCGGCGCGGCGCCGGCTCCGGCAAATCGAACAGGTCCTGGGGGCGCGGCCCGGACTTTGCAGGCTTCTTTAGTGACTTGGGCATGGATGTTGAACCGGCGAACGAAACACGGGCGAATCAATCCCTCTAACTATGCCATGATGGCGGCGGGAGATTGAGGCGGCTTTTAAGCGGGATGACGATGTCATCCCGCCATCTTTTTTTGGCGCATGATCTTTTCCGAAAACCGGTACCCACTTTTCGGGATCATGCGCTTGCTCTGGCCTTCCCAGAACAGCCGCGGTACACCCGCCATCCGTCCCCGGTCCCGCCCCTTACATGAACCTCGACGACTATTTCCAGGCAGTGGTCGAGTTCGTGCGCGTTCACGACGCATGGGCGGTTCCCATCGTGTTCGCGCTGGCATTCGGGGAGTCGCTCGCCTTCATCTCGCTGCTCATTCCCGCCTGGGGGGCGCTCGTTGCCATCGGCGCGCTGAGGGGCGTGAGCGGCATTGATTTCGTTCCGGTCTGGGTTGCGGGATCGCTCGGGGCGGCTTGCGGCGACTGGCTGTCGTACTGGTTCGGCGCGACCTTCAAAACCTCGGTCGCGCGCATGTGGCCGCTGTCGCGCTATCCCGCCCTGATTCCGCGCGGCGAAGCCTTCGTCAACCGCTGGGGCGTCTATGCGGTGGTTATCGGGCGTTTCTTCGGGCCGTTGCGCGCCGCGGTGCCGCTCGTCGCCGGGATTTTCAACATGGCGTATTGGCCGTTCCAGTTCGCCAATTTCGCCTCCGCGTTTCTGTGGGCCGCGGTGCTGCTCGAGCTCGGCGATTTCGGCGGCCACCTTACCGCCTGGCTGTGGCACCTGCTGGCCAAGTGATCGGCGAATGCACGTGAGAATCCTTGACCGCAGCGGCGTTCGCGCTTATATGCCGCGCCCATGACGAAGATCGCTTGCATTCGAATCCGTCGCCGCCGCCCCAGCCGGGCGGCTTTGGCGTTCGATCCGATGTGATCTTCGCCGCTGCCGCCGGAGACGCCTCCGCGGCACCTCGTCTCTCACATTCCGCGGCTCGGTGTCTTCGGTGGTCCTTACCCCGGAGCACGGCCATGTATATCCCACCCCCTTTCCGCATCGACGAAGCCGCAAGCCTCGCCTTCGCCGCCACGCGCGGCTTCGGCCTGGTGACCGCGTGCGCGGACGGCCGCATCACCGCCTCGCCGTTGCCGTTCTACATCGAGCAGGCGGCCGGTGGCTGCTGGCTCGCGTTTCACGTGGCGCGCGGCAATCGCCTCGCCGATATCGCGGCGAGCAGCGGACGCTGGCTCGTCGCCGTGTGGGGCAGCGACGCCTATGTGTCGCCGCACTGGTACAAGAGCCCCGATCAGGTCCCCACCTGGCTTTATGAGTCGGTGCAGCTCGCGGGGCCCGTGCGGGTGATGAGCGAAGGCGAGCAGCGCGAGCATCTTGACCGGCTCACCGCGGCTTTCGAGACGCGCCAGGCACCGGCGCCGCCGTGGACAGTCGACCTCGTGACGCCGGCCCGGCGCGAGGCGCTGATGCGCGCGATTGTCGCGATTGAGATGACGATCGAAAGCGTCGAGGGCTCGTTCAAGCTCAACCAGCACAAATCGGACGCGGACCACGTCGCGGTCGCCGCGGCGCTGGCCGGCCAGGACGATGCGGGCGCGCGGGCGATCGCCGCGCACATGATGGTGCTGCGCCCGCATCTCGAATACGGAGCAAACGAAACCGAGCGGGCGGGCGAGCAAACACTCGCTCCGGCGAAGTGAGGGTGGCCATGGCCAGCAAAGCAAAAATCGGCGTGCTCGGCGCGTCGGGATACACCGGATCGGAAACCGTGCGGCTCCTGCTCGGGCATCCGCGGGTCGAGATTACGCTGCTCACCGCCGACCGGCGCGCCGGTCAAGAAATGCGCGCCGTGTTTCCGCAGTTTTCGCCTTACACGCTGCCGAAGCTCGTGTCGATCGAGAGCGTCTATTGGGCGCAAGCCGGGCTCGATCTCGTCTTCTGCGCGCTGCCGCACGCCACGACGCAGAAGGTCGTGTCGGCTCTGCTCGCTGCTGCGCCGGCGACCAAGGTGATCGATATTTCCGCCGACTTCCGCCTCACGGATCCGGCCGCCTACGCGCGCTGGTACGGCCACGAGCACCATGCGCCGGAACTGCAGAAAGAGGCCGTCTACGGCCTTGTTGAAGTTTATCGCCGCGAGATCAAGAAGGCGCGGCTCGTGGCCAACCCCGGCTGCTATCCGAGTGGCGCGCAGCTGCCGCTCGTGCCGCTGCTCAAGGCCAAGGCGATCGAGCCGGACGAGATCGTGATCGACGCAAAGTCCGGGATCACCGGCGCCGGGCGTTCGCCCAAGGAGGAAACGCTGTTCTCGGAAATCTCGGAGGGGTTTCACGCCTATGGGGTCGGCCGGCACCGGCACATGGCGGAGCTCGATCAGGAACTCTCCCGCGCGGCCGGCCGCGAGGTCGTCGTCACCTTCACGCCGCACCTGGTGCCGATGAACCGCGGGATTTTTTCCACCATCTACGTGCGCGGCCAAGACTCCCGCTCGCCACAGGACCTGCATGCGATCCTCGCCACGGCCTACGAACGCGAGCCGTTCGTGCACGTGCTCCCGTTCGGCGAGACGCCGCAAACGCGCCACGTGCGCGGCTCCAACATGACTTTCATAGGAGTGGCCGCCGACCGGGTGCCCGGCCGTGCCATCGTGATCTCGGCGCTCGACAATCTGGTGAAGGGCGCCTCGGGTCAGGCGGTGCAGAACATGAACCTCATGCTCGGGTTTCCCGAGACCATGGGGCTCACGCAGGTGGCGTTGTTCCCGTGACAGGGATCAGAAATCGGCGATCAGGTATCAGCCCGCCCCTTCCTTGATTCGTGACATCTGATTCCTGGTACCTGATCGACCGGTCAGCTCAGCGTCGCCACCTTCTTGCGCTCGATCAAGTCGAAATCGATCGCGGCGCCGAGGCCGGGGCCGGTCGGCGCGTGCACCAGCCCTTTCGGGTCGACGGTGATGTCCTGCGCGAGCCCGTATTTCTGCGCGCCGTCCGGCAACAACACCTCGAAGAACTCGCAGTTCTTGATCGCCATGATGACGTGCAGGTTGGCGACGTTGTTGAGCGAGTTACCGCCGTGGTGCACCTCGTATTTGAGGTGGAATGCCTCGGCGAGATGCGCGGTCTTGATCAAGGTGGTGATGCCGCCCTTGACCGCCACGTCGCCGCGCAGGAAGTCGGTGGCGCGCTGAAGAATCCAGGGCGCGTAGCTGTCGAGCCCGGCTTGCGGGTATTCGGTCGCCATCAGCGGGATGTCGAGCTTCTCGCGCAGCTTGACGCAGTTGTAGATGTCCTGGTCGGCGAGCGGGTCCTCGTACCAGTAGAAGCCCAGGTCCTCGATCGCGCGGCCGACGCGCAGCGCAGTCTCGTAATCATAGGACCACACCGAATCGAGCATCAGCGTGTAGTCGTCGCCGGCCGCGCGCCGCACCGCCTCGCATATCTTGATGTCCTCGCGCCAGTTCTGCGGCGGATGGATTTTATAAGCATTCCAGCCGGCAGATTTGTAACAGCCAACCTGCTCAACGTAGGCGGCCGCGCTCTCATGCACCTGCGAACTGGCGTAGGCCGGCACGCTCAGGCGATAGGAGCCGATGAGCTGATGGATCGGCGTGTCGGCGGCCTTGCCGGCAATGTCCCACAGCGCGACGTCCATGGCGCCGATCGCGCGCACCGAGGCGGTGCGGCTGCGCTTCCACATCGCCTGATAAAGCCGCTCGCGGGCGAGCGGATCCTGGCCGATGAGGATCGGCTTGAGATACTGGATGAGCCCGGGGCCGTCGTGCGCGGCGGAATGATAGGACGAGCCGAGAAAGGCGTGCCCGTCGATGCCCTCGTCGGTCTTGATGGTGAGGAGGCCGAGCTGGCTCCCGCCGCCGAACCGGCCGGTGTGTGGGGCATAGCGGGTCGCCGGGATGTCGTCCCAGGCGAAGAGCGTGAGGGTCACGTCGGTGATTTTCATGGGGCGTCCATTCGTCGACTGGTAACAATCCTGCAGCGCACCGCTGACCAGGAAGCGCTTGACTTCGCACAGTCAACCGGCACTGCCCAGCATTTAGCGTGATGTCGGGAGATCAAGCCACAATTCAAGCGCGCCTGGATGGCCCGGCTTGCCAGTCGAATCGACGATCCTAGTTGGCGATAACTTATACCCGCGCTGGTGGAGCAATTGCGTGACGTCGGAAGCGACTTTTTCAGCCGCGGCCTTGTCCTGCGAGTAGTAATATTCGACTTCATTCATTCCCTTGGCGTCAGGAGACGCTTGCACGCGAAGGATTTGATATCCGCGCTTTTGCAAATCCTCGCCAATTTGGTGTGCCTTTTCCTCGCTGATACCCGAAAACTGAACATAGACGTTCGGCTTGTCGGAAAGGCCGACCTTCACCGGGAGCCAATATTGGGTGGTGCCGCTCGGCCGGATAAAGGGAATGGCGGGGCCAGTCGCGGTCAGCGCCGTCCCTTCCGGGACGACCCCCAAGCTTGGGCCCTGCTGATAGGTGTTTTCGTCTGGTTTCTCTTTTCGGAGCACCACGGTTTTGATTATTTTGTAGCGTTCGTTAGCTTTGACTGAACTCGGAGGAACCGGAGCTCCGCTGACGGGTTCTGCCAAGTTGCTCTGGGCCTCGGGCCCGATCCAGACGTAACCCGTCTGCCCGTCATTCGTTGGCGGCGGCTCGGTAGGCGGCGGAGACACGTTTGTGCGAGGCTGCAACCGTTTCTGAAGGTCCATGATCTGTTGTTGCTGGCGCGCGATCGTTTCGTTAGCCTTCTCCAGGTCAACGCTGAGCTTCTGTATGCTTACATCGCTGGAGTCGAAGTTTTTGGAAACGTTTGTCAAATCTCTGGTGACCTGTGTCTTGGTAAAGTAGAGCATCACGGCGTAGGCCGCCAAAACCCCAAAAATGAAGGTGAGGGCGAGGCCGCCGTAGGTATTCCAGCGCCAGCGTTGTTGAGCTGCCCGTTCGCTGGCCGCGATGAGATCTCGCAGCTGGGGCGCCGCATCGCGGAAGGCGGCTGCTTCCTTGATGGCATCGCCTTGGAGCAGATAGCCGGGATTGCCTGATTTTTGCCACAGCTTGGCGGTGGTGATGAGCTGAAGCTTCTTTTCCGAGTCCTGTCGCTTGGCTCTCAGCCAGGCGTTCAGCCGCGGCCAATCGTGCACCAGCGCTTCGTGGGCCACTTCGAAACGATCGTCATCAGGATCAATTCCCGGCGTCTTGCGAATCAAGCCTGCGTCAACGAAGCGATCGACGATCCGGATCGCTTGCTCCGGGTTGTCCGGGTTAAGTTGCCTTAGCGAATCCCGACGCAGCCGCCGACGCTGCACCTCCTCGCCGAGACCGGGCTGAATCAGCTCCAGGAAAACACTTTCAACAAGGGATTGTTCTTCTCCATCGAGCGCGCCGTATACTTCCTCGGCGGCCCGGCGCAATGCTTCGCGCGGCCGGCCGACTTCCGCATAGGCCTCGCTGGTAATTCGGTTGCCGCGACGCCTGTCCCAAAGCTTGCTAAGCGTGAACTGGAGAGTCGGGAGCGAGGCGACATCGCCCGACACTTCATTGGCGAGATCCTCCACGATTCCTTCGTCGAACTTCAGCCCGACGTTGTCGGCGGCACTCTTGATGATGCGAACCAACTCGGCGCCGGTCGGCGCCGGCGGTGAAAAGCACGCCGATTCGGTGGCGAACGATTTCAGTGCGTCCAAGTGCTGCGCCGCGGCGGCATAGTCGTCACGAATGATGAGGATGGCTCGATTGGATGATTCCAAATCCGGCACGAGGCTCACAATTGCCTCGGTGAATTTCTCTCTTATGGTTGCGTCGGCACAGAGAGTGAAAAGCTCCTCGAATTGATCGACGACGACGATCACGGACGATCCGGGCGCCGCAGACCGCACCATCTGGGCGAGGCTGGCTGGCGAACGCTCAAGTCGCTTCCTGTTCTCCTCGACCCAATTGCCGGGCAGAGACACGGTGGCGATCTGCTGAATCGCTTTAACCAGCGCGCCGATTGGGTCCGTTCCTGGTATCACCCCCGCGCAAATCGGCTCTTTCTCAGTTTCTATGAGGAGCCGCGATTTGAGCCGCGGCACGACACCGGCAAGTACCAGCGAAGTCTTGCCGCAGCCCAGCGGCCCGACCACGAAAACGACCGAGTGCTGCCGGAGCTTCTCCAGCATCGTGGCGATCGCGTCTTCGCGGCCCAGAAACTTGCCCGCATCGCTCTCCGCAAAGGCGCGCAATCCGAGGTAAGGATCGTCCGCCGGCGCGAGTTGGCGGGAGTTCGTCGGGTCGAAAGCGGCAAGGATGGCGGGCGTCGCCGAAAGGGCGGCAGCATCGGGGGAAGAGAACAGCCAAGCCGTCCAATAGTCGAGCACGCCCTGAGCGGAATCCCGATCGTTCTGAGCGTCGAGCACGCAGCCGGTCGCCTGCGCGCGATCGACAAAGCCGCGCACGCGCGCAACGATGTCGCCTTCGGCATCCTTTTTGCGGGCAGCGCGCATCAACTTCGCATGCTCGGCGCGCAGGTCAGAGAGCGATGCGAACGGTGCAACGACATGCGCTGCAAGTGCCTGTTCCGACATTCCTCACACCTGGCTCAACAGCGACTGCAGGGGTTGTCGAATGGCAAGGACCGCCTCGCATTGGGCGCGCAGCGCGCGGTCAACCTGGAAAAAATGGAACAGAACCGTGTGACGAAAGATTCGGAAATTTGTGCGCACCGACGAATTATCGACTCCGAGCGCCTTATCGATCAGGTCGGCCAGCGATTTCGACCTGTTCGCCCACGCCGCGCCCGGATCGGTCCCGGCGAGCGCGGCGATTTTTACCTTGGCATCAGGCCACATGTCATTAAACTCGGCGACGGAGTCTGGCGTTCCTTGCTCGATGAACTCGTCTGTCGTCAGGAATTCATTCTCGATTTCCTGCCACTGCTCGTGCTCGGTGACGCGCCCCTTGAGCTGCGGCAGCATGTTTTGCAGCGACTGCAGACCCTCGCGCATTTCGACGGACGAAGCCTCGCCGGTAGCGACCGTCTTTACGACCTCGCCGATCGTCTGGACCAGCCCTTCGAGGGGAAGCTTCTTGGCGGTGAGACTCAAAAGAGTGTTGAGCCGCGACGGCTGGGGGCGGACTAGCCGATTTATCGATCGGATGGCTTGTGCGCCGCGCCGATCGTCCAGGGCCGCGACGGCCTGGCGCAGTTCCTCGATAAAATCTTGCAACTTGTTTACCCACAGCAGCTGTTCTTCCCGGACCGCCGCGGTATCGGGAAGCGCATTGGCGGCTTCACCCGCCTTGCTCCTGATGTCATTGAGCAGATCGACGTGCTCCTCCAGATTGGTTGCGGCGAGCGGATCCTGGCGAAGGCGTTTGATTTCGTCCACGAGCTGCGGGTAATGCGTGAAATTGATCGTCTGCAGATAATCGTGCAGGCGTTTGTAATTCGCCAGCACCCCGATGTCTTCCATCAGCTCTACCAGCTCTTGGCGGTGAGGAACCACGACCTTGCGCACGGCCGGATTATTGAGCTGATCTTTCAGTAAATCGACGCCGGTCGCCGCCTTGTCGGCGGCCACCTTGGCATCCGCCGCGGGTTCGAGCGCCGGGGGACAACATCGCCCGATCGCGGTTCGCAAATCGCCGCGGTTCGGGCGTGCGCCCAACACCGCTCGCAAAAAGACTACGACGACGCCCTCCCGCTCGAATTTTTCAAATACACGAAAGACCACCATTTGCATGGGGTCGTCGTCTTTGGTTATTACGTCGAGCCGCAGATTCATCTTGACTCGCAGCAAGTACCTGAACTCGTCGCGCTCGAAAGCGGCGGTGACGAGGTCGACAAGCTGGCCGAACGCCTCACCCTCGAGCCTGAAGGCGTCAGCGCTCTTAACTGCGAGGTCGTTCACTGTGCCGACTCCAGCTTGCCGGCGAGCCGAGCCCCAATCAGGGCGATCGGTACGCCTTGATTATACTTCGCCGTTTTCCACAGCGGATCGCCCATGTGGTGCAGGGCGGCCAGCGCAAGATCCATGTTGAAACAGGGAGAGCCGGAAGAGCCGTGTTCGGTGTTGGTTGCGTAACGCACGCGTGTGCCGTTTGCGTTTACTCCGATGACACTGTCGGTATCGAGAGCGAGCTTCATCGGGCTGCCGTCGGGGTGCTCGGCGATGAATAGCGGTGCGCCCGGGTCGAGGGTCGGCTGTACCGGAGGCAGCGCGATCCAGCCGCGCTTGGGCGCACCCGCGGCGCCATTTTTGTCGATCGGCTCGTTGCCAATCGGCCGGGCAAGCCGAACCGCCGCGAAATCCAACTCGTCCGGCTTCGGCAACTCCCGATCCGGCTGGGCGTCGGCTTCCGCCTGGCTGTAGCGGCTCTCATCGAGCCGCCAACCTTCCTTGTGTAGACGCACGACAACACCTTCCGATCGCGAGTCGTCGCTGAGGACTTTGTAGTCGAAGCGGCATGCGACCTGCTCGGCCGGCAGTTGTCCTTTGAGTGGTCGTTCCAGCACGTGATAGTTCGTGAGCAAGACATCAGGCCCAACCAGAAAACCCGTTCCCTGCGCGTTATTGTTAAACTCAATGCGGCACACTTGGCCTTCAATGCGCGCCAGCCGTTCGCGCCACACACCGAGGTCGACCGACTTGAGCCTGGGTTTTACCGTCGCCTCAAAGGCTAATGCGGTTGCGCGGGCCGGAGCGCCGGCCACCTGCGTCCCGCGCGACTGTACCGAGACCGGTGGCGCCATACCGTATTTTTCGTAGACGTTGCGCAGCTTCTCGCTATTAGGGCGTGCCAAATAGGCGGCCCGCGCGAGGTCGGCTTCGCGCCCCTGCCGCTCCGCCCAATTCAGCAGGTCGAAGACGATTTTGCCGAACGAGCCTGCGCCAACGATGTTGTCGAGCCGGCCGTTCAAACGGACCCGCAGCAATTGCTCGAGTTCGGCTTTGTCGAATGCCTCGAGTATGCCTTCCTGAAACTCGCCGAAGTCGACGCCCGGCATCATAGCAGCGCCACCACTGGTCCGACGGAGCGGTAACAAGCGTCGGATTTGCGAGGTCGGCCACCAAGGGTCGATCGCCTCTGCCCTACTTTCCGCCCTTTCGAGCATTCTTGGCACCGGCGTGGCGGGTTTTCAAGTGAAGTACTTCACACTTCCCATACTGATTGTATGATTTTATTGCGGTCCCGTCTCTCCGAGACGCAACTACGCCTAGCAAAGAACGGAGGAGGGGATGTCGGGTTCGACCAACCTGAGCGGGAGTGCCTCGCCCTCCAATCTGTCGGCTCATTACCGGCGATTGCTTGCCGGTCAGCCGGGCGGCGGCGCGCTCGAAAGCACCGCGTTCGAGGCGGCGCGCCCGTCGGAACCGGATCTCAGCAGCGGAGCAATCAGCGAGCGGGTCGCGGTCACCCGGGCCGAATTAAATCGAATCGTAAAGGAGTATCTGGGCGATAAGCCGGATTTGTATGAAGTTGCCGATCAAATCGCGCGCGGCGGCGAAACGGCACTTCATGCCGTTGCCGATGAGGACCATGCGAAGCTCGCGCAGGATCACGTGCTCAACGCCCTGGAGGTCATCGTCCGGACCGACGGTTCGCGGCCGTCCTTCATGGTCAAAAACGATGAGGCCGACCGCGCGACGAGTCCAGTCGGCAATTGGGGCGCCACGCTCAATGACAGCGCGCAGCTGCTCCGGCAGGCATTACGGTGTATCGGCCGGGTAGACGATCCGAGCGGTGCTCAGGGATTTCAAGGCACGGCCATTCGGATCGGCCAAAACCTCGTCATGACCAATCGTCACGTGCTGCAGGTCATCGGTTCGGAACAACCGGACCGCAGCTGGCGCCTCAAGCCTAACATTGCCGTCGATTTCGTGCACGAGTATCGCTCGCGCGACTCGGTCGACAGGCGCAACGTGAATAGTGTGTTGTTCTGCGGGACCAAACCGATCGATCGGCAGCTGATTGATCACGCCAAGCTCGACCTCGTGCTGCTTGACATCGAACCCGGCAGCGAAAACCAAGGCGAAGCACTGGCGCTCGACATTTCGCCGGATTGGGGCCAGCGAGAAACCGGTGTGTTCATCTGTGGGTACCCGGGCAATCCCGGACCGTTCGCCGAGGCGCCCAGCCTGCTGGAGCGCCTGTTTCGCTCCACGTTCGGTTTCAAGCGGCTGGCACCGGGACTTGTTACCACCGAGGCCACTGTCATGGCAGCGAGCCCGCGTAAATGGACGCTCGGCCATGATGCCACGACCCTAGGCGGAAACTCCGGATCGGCCGTGCTGGTGATCGGGCGGGACAACGTTGCCGCGGGAATTCATTATGGCGGACGGCGCTCGGATCCGCGCGAAAACTGGTGCCATGTGTTTGGTCTCGCTCTTGACGAACCGGATAGCCGCTCGGGCAAGAGCCTGCGCGAAATGTTGCAGAGCCGAAACGTGCAGTTTGTCGATCGCTGAATTGATAATGGGAGGAGCCCCGGCGCGCCGCACATAACCGGCGGGCAGATCACTTAGGCGCGTCCTCGATGGCTGAGTATTTGCCGCCGTCCCGCTGGCGCGGGGATCTCCGCCGGGTCTTTGAGCCATTCGGGCCAGTCGGGCCGCCGAACCGGCCGGTGTGCGGGGCGTAGCGGGTCGCCGGGATGTCGTCCAGGCGAGAGCGTGACGTCACGTCGGTGATTTTGCTTCATCAATCCGCTCCTGTTGCGGTACTTATCTCAGTGTGATAATATGCGCGGCCGTGCCAGGACACGATCCTTCGCTTGAGGTGCTGCTCGACCTTGATGGCCAGGAGTTCACGTTCGAGCCAACCGGCTATTCGGTCAAGTTCAAAGTGAAGAAAGTACCTCCGACGTCGGAGCGGCCGAACGGAATGAGTTACAGCTTGACGCTGCATGCGCCTGACGGAGCGCGCCTCGTCGGGTTCGGCAATGCGCACAACGTGCGCGCCTCGCGCGGACCGGGCGGCACTCGCAAGGAACTCGACCACCGACATCGCTTGGGCACGATGCGCCCGTACCGTTATTCCGATGCCCTGCAACTGCTCGAGGACTTCTGGCGAGAGGTTTACGCGGTCCTCGACGAACTGGGAGTAGAACGATGAAGGTGCTGCGGATCGGGATTGCCTCTATCGACGAGTTCAAGGGGCGCACCATCGCCATTGTAAAAGGCCAGCGGAAGGTTCGAGCGGGCGAGCCGAAGCTCTGGTTCAGTTCGGCGCAGAGCATCGGCAGACTTATCGACCAGAACTGGCCGTTGTTACAGGAGATCAGGCGGAAGCCCCCGCGCAGCATGACGGAGCTTGCCGTTCGTACCGGGCGCAGCCTCTCGAATTTGTCGCGAACGCTGAAGGCGCTGGAGCTTCGTGGCTTGGTTTCGATCGAAGGCGGGGAAGGTTTGAGTAAGCGTCCGGTCGTGGCTTATGATCGGATAGAAGTCGTCACGCCCCCGTTCGCAGATGCGGCGTGATCTGCCGCTTAATCCCTCACCCGCACATAACTTCCCGGCGCATCCTCGATCGCTGCGTATTTGCCGACGCCCGGCTGGCGCGCCGGCACCTCGGCCGGGTCCTGCGCCTTGAGCCATTCGAGCCAGTCCGGCCACCATGAGCCCCGGTGTTCCTGCGCCTTTTCCAGCCAGCCTTCGAGGTTGCCGACCGGCGGCCCCCCGGTCCAATAGCCGTATTTGGGCTTGGCCGGCGGATTGACGACGCCGGCGATGTGACCGGAGCCGGCGAGCACGTAGCGCACCGGGCCGCCGAAAAATTTCGAGCCGAGGAACACCGATTTCGCCGGCGCGATGTGGTCCTCGCGGGTCGCGAGATTGTAGATCGGGATCGTGATCCGGCCGAGGTCCATGGGCTCGCCGGCGATCTTCATCTCGCCCTTGCTCAGCTTGTTGTCGAGATAGCAATTGCGCAAATAGAACGAGTGGTTCGCCGCCGGCATGCGGGTCGCGTCCGAGTTCCAGTACAACAGGTCGAACGGGAACGGCGTCTTTCCCTTCAGATAATTGTTGATCACGTACGGCCAGATCAGGTCGTTCGACCGGAGCATGTTGAAGGCGGTCGCCATCTTCGAGCCTTCGAGGTAGCCGCGCTCGGCCATGCGGCGCTCGATCGCCTGCACCTGCTCCTCGTCGACGAACACCTTGAGATCGCCCGCATAGGTGAAGTCGACCTGCGCGGCGAACATGGTGGCCGACATGATGCGCTCGTCGCCGTGCGCGGCCATGTAGGCGAGCGTGATCGAAAGCAACGTGCCGCCGACGCAATAGCCGATGGCGTGCACCTTTTCCTCGCCGGTGACCTCGGCGATCACGTCGAGGGCAGTGAGGGGGCCCTCGCGCATATACTCCTCGAAACTCTTCCCCGCGAGGTGCTCGTCCGGGTTGACCCACGAGATGACGAACACCGTGAGCCCCTGATCGACCGCCCACTTGATGAAGGACTTTTCCGGCGTGAGGTCGAGGATGTAGAATTTATTGATCCACGGGGGGACGATCAGCAGCGGCCGCTTGAGCACGTTCCCGGTCGTCGGAGAATATTGGATCAGTTGCATCAGGTCGTTCTGATAGATGACCTTGCCGGGGGTGAGCGCGAGGTTGCGCCCGACCGCGAACATCGATGCGTCCGACTGGCGGATTTTGAGTTCCCCGTGGCCCGCTTCGATGTCTTCGGCAAGCATGTGCATGCCGCGCGCCAAGTTCTCGGCGTTGGAGGAGACGGTCTCGCGCAGAAGCTCCGGGTTGGTGAGCACGAAGTTCGACGGCGAGATCGCGTTGACGATCTGGCGCATGTAGAACTCGGCCTTGTGGCGCGTGTGCGCGTCGAGGCCCTTGGCATCCTTGACCAGGTGGTCCGCCCATTGCGCGGTGAGCAGATAGGCCTGCTTGAGGAAGTCGAAGAACTGGTTCGAGGACCATTCGGGATCGGCGAAGCGGCGATCCTTTGGATCGGCCTTGGCGACCGGCTCGGCCGGCTCGCCGGCGAGCCGCTTGGCCATCGAGGCCCAGAGGTCGAGGTATGCCCG
>JAFAUQ010000265.1 GCA_019243195.1 Hyphomicrobiales bacterium | reverse complement strand
CGCGCGTGGCGACGTGTTGATCGGCGCCGACGGCATCAACTCGTTCGTGCGCGAGCGGCTCTATCCCGAGGAAGGCCCGGCGCGCTGGAACGGCGTGATGCTGTGGCGCGGCGCGATCGACTGGCCGATGTTTCTCACCGGACGCTCGATGATCGTCGCCGGCGGCATGGCGGCGAAGCTCGTGCTTTATCCGATCGGCGAAGGCTCGCGCGAAGACCGGCGGTTGACCAACTGGGCGGTCGCCGCGAAGCTCGGCGACGCCAACACGCCGCCGCCGCGCAAGGAGGACTGGTCGCGTCCCGGACGATTCGAAGACCTGATGCCGCACCTGCATCGCTTCCTCATTCCGACCGTCGACGCGCAGGCGCTGATCGAGGCGACCAACGAGTTCTGGGAATATCCCATGTGCGACCGCGATCCACTGCCGCGCTGGTCGCATGGCCGTGTCACGCTCCTTGGCGACGCCGCCCATCCGATGTATCCGGTGGGTTCGAACGGCGCCTCGCAGGCGATCCTCGACGCTCGCGTGCTCGCCGACCGGCTCAAAAGCGCCGAGCATCCCGTGCAGGCGCTGTGGGCCTACGAGCAGGAGCGCCTGCCGCCGACCGCCGAGGTCGTGCGGCTCAACCGCCGGGGCGGTCCGGAGGGCGTGATCGACGCGGTCGAGGAGCGCGCGCCGGACGGCTTTGCCAATATCGACGAGGTGATGTCGTTCGAGGAACGCAAGGCAATCGTGCGCGGTTATGCCTCGGCGGCCGGATTTGCGCGCGAACAGGTCAACAAGGCGGCGTGATGTGTTTTCTTGTCATTGCGAGGAGCCCGTAGGGCGACGAAGCAATCCAGCGCCGCGCGTGTTGCTCTGGATTGCTTCGCTACGCTCGCAATGACGAAGAGCGTATTCGGATCGATGTAATGCAGAAGACCAGTTTGGCGCTCAATAATTTACGCGGCTACGCCATCATCATCGTGGTCGCGTTCCACTCGTGCATCGCCTACATCGCCAATCAGCCCACGGCGAATGCCGCGTTCAACGCGCCGCCGTTCGATTGGCTGGCGCACCCCATCGTCGACTCCGACCGCTTCGTCGGCTTCGATTTGTTCTGCGCGCTGCAGTTTCTCTACATGATGCAGCTGATGTTCTTTCTGTCCGGGCTGTTCGTGTGGTCGAGCCTGCGCCGCAAGGGGCCGGGACAGTTCCTGTGGGACCGGTTTCTGCGCCTGGGCTTGCCGTTCCTCATCGGCGTCTATTTGCTGATGCCGTTCGCCTACTATCCGGTCTATCGCGTGACCGCGGCCGACCCGAGCTGGTCGCAATATTTCGCGCATTTCTACGCGCTGCCTTTCACGCCGACCGGACCGCTGTGGTTCCTCTCGTTCGCCTTCGCGCTCAACATCTTCTGCGCTGCGCTCTATTGGCTGGCGCCGCGCACCGGCGAGGTGCTGACGCGGCTCTCCACCAAGGCGGCGGACCATCCGCTCGGCTTCTGTCTCGTGCTCGCGGCAGCGACGGGGCTCGCCTACATCCCGGTGGCAAGCGTGACGACGCCCTGGCAGTGGATCACATTCGGGCCGATCGCGTTCCAGTCGGGGTTCGCTTCGCAGTATGCCATTTATTTCTTCGCCGGCATGGTCATCGGCGCGGTGCCGCTCGACCGCGGCGTGCTGCGCTCGGACGGCCCACTGGCGCAACGGTGGGGCCGCTGGGTCGTGGGCGCGCTCGCGGCCTTCGTGCTGTGGATCGTGCCAACCGCGCTCAGCGTGCAAGGGCCGGGCACGACTTTACCCGCTCTGCCGATCGCCGCCGACTTTGGCGTCGTGCTCTACGCGGCGGCCGCGTGCCTCGCGCTCGCGGCGATCTTCCTGCGCTTTGCAGCCGTGCGCCGGCCGATTTTCGAGGGCGTCGCCGAGAATGCGTACGGCATTTATCTGTTCCACTATTTCTTCGTCATGTGGCTGCAATACGCGCTGCTGCACGTCTCCGTGCCGGGCGTGGTCAAAGGCGCGGTCGTGTTCGGGGGCACGCTGGTGCTGAGCTGGGGCCTGTCGGTTGCCGTGTGCCGCACCTGGATCGGCAATCGCCTGATCGGGGGGCGGCGTGTCGAGGCGAGCGGCCGCCGGCGCGCGGAAAGCAAACAACCGGCCGAGTAAGGCCGGCGACTAAACAGCATTCGGGGACGGGGCATGGACGCGCAATACGCGGGCGAGTTTGGGCCGGACGCGCTGGCAATTAGGCACGCGCTGCAGTTTCCGCCCGAGGTCGTGCGGCGCGAAACAACGAGCGGCCGCTGGAAGGACGAGACCGCCACGACCTATCTGCGCCGCTGGGCGGGCGAGACGCCCGATGCAATCGCGGCCGAGGCACCCGGCTACCCGCCGCTCACCTTCGCGCAGGCGCTCGATCGGAGCGAACGTTTCGCCGCGGCACTCGCGGCGCGCGGGATCCGGCGCGGCGACGTCCTCATGGTGCAGCTGCCGAGCGGCCCGGATTTCCTCATTGTCTATTACGCGGCGGCGCGGCTTGGCGCGGTGCTCTCGACCCTGCACATGCCCTATGGGCCGGTCGAGGCGGATCCGCTGCTGCGCCATGCGCGCGCCCGCGCGGTGATCTGCGGCGCAGCGACGGAGAAGACCGATCCGCCGGCGATGTACAAAAAATTGCAGGCCGGGTTGCCGAAGCTCGACCACGTGATCTCGGTCGGCCCGCCGCGCGACGGCGTGCTATCATTTGCCGATCTCATCGCATCGGGCGACCGCGCCGCGCTGCCCGCCGAGCCGCGCGCCGACGATCCGGTGCTCATGTGCTACACGTCGGGCACCTCGGCCGCGCCCAAGGCGGTGCCGCACTCGACCCAATCGATGCTGGCGAACCCGCGCGCCTGCTCAGCGATCTACAACATCAGGCCGGGCGATCGCGTGCTCTCCGCGCCGCCGTTCTCGCACGCGTTCGGCATTTATATTGCGAACCTCACGCTCATGCAGGGCGGCACGCTGATCTGCGTGCCGGCGTTTACGCCGCCGTCGCTCGCGGAGTTGTTGGAACAATCGCGGCCGACCCACGCGTTCCTGGCGCCCGCCCACGTCGCCGCCATGCTGCATGCCGGAGTGCTGGAAGGGCGCGGTCTTTCGAGCCTGCGGCTGATGATCATCTCCGGCTCCTATACGGCGCCCGGCCTGAAAACCGCGATCGAAGCGAAGCTCCCCAACGGCAAGGCAATCGAGCTGTGGGGCATGACCGAAACCTTCGCCCTTCTGATGGGCGATCCGCACGAGCCGGCGGAGCTGCGTCACGGCTTTATCGGCCGCGCGACTCCCGGCAGCGAGACGCGCATCGCAGGCAGCGACGGCCGCGTGCTTCCCGCCGGCGAGGAAGGCGAACTCGAGGTGCGCGGCTGCTCGGTATTCGCCGGCTATTTCGACAACGAAGCCGCCAACGCCGGCGCCTTCACGGCGGACGGGTGGCTGCGCACCGGCGACCTCGCGGTGATGAATGCGAGCGGCCACGTGCGCATGACCGGGCGGCTCAAGGACATCATCAACCGCGGCGGCGTGAAGTTCAATCCGTTCGACGTCGAGGCGCTGATCGAACGCCATCCCGCGGTGCTGCAATGCGCGATCGTGCCGATGCCCGACAAGGTGCTGGGCGAGCGCGCCTGCTGTTTCGCGACCGTGCGGCCGGGCCACTCGCTGACGCTTAACGACGTGACCGGCTGGCTCGAGCGGCACGAGGTGGCGAAGCTCAAGTGGCCGGAACGGCTGGAGGTGATCGACGCTATGCCGCTCACGCCCACGCGCAAAATCATTAAGGGCGAGCTGATGAAGCTGCTCGCTGCACGCCTTGAATGATGATGAATCTCGTCATCGCCCGCGAAAGCGGGCGATCCAGTAAACAGAGGGCATTCAAATAAACCATGGTCCGTGTTTACTGGATGCCCGCTTTCGCGGGCATGACGAGGCTGGAGGTTTGATCGCGGCTCACGCGGGCGGTGGCGGGAGGAAGACGACTTCGTGCTTGGCGGAGAGCGCGACCACCTCGGGCGGCGATTGTTCCTTCATGCTGTGGATCGCCCAGAACAAATCGTAGAGCCGGCGTGTCGGCGTTACCCAGAAGAAACACTTCACCGCCTGGTCGGACTTGTTGAAAATCCCGTGCGGAATTTCCCGCGGCAGGCGGATGAGGTCGCCCGCGGTGGCGACGAACTCCTTGCCGTCGAGCACCAGGTCGAAGCGGCCCTCGAGCATGTAGATGAACTCGTCCTGGGTCGGATGGATGTGCGGCGGCACGAAGGTGCCGGGCGGAAACGTCGCGTGCCAGGAGAACGAGTCCTCGCTCACCTGTTTCGGCACGTAGGTCTGGCCGAGGATGTTCCAGACGATCCCGTCGATGCCGGTGCCGGCCTTGGTGATGCCCGCCGTCATAACTTGCATGAAACGCGCCCTCCGCAATGCTCGGCCCATTGAACCATGAAGTGCGTACCGCCGGAACCGGCCCGCGACACGATTTGCCTTTAGCGTAAACCTCGACCTGGAGGCCGATGGGCTTCACTTCTCAATCGCTTCCAGCCTAAATAGCCGCCACAAATCGCCCAAACGAGGGGTCTCACATGAAGCGTATCGGTTTCCTCGTCACGGTTGCGCTCGCGGCGCTGGCGCTGACGCCCGCGCAGGCGCAGGACAAGCTCAAGATCGGCATCATCACGACCTTGACCGGCCCGCCGGCGGTGCTGGGCGGCCAGTTGCGCAACGGCTTTCAGCTCGCGGTCAAGGACCTGGGCGGCAAGCTCGGCGGGCGCGAGGCCGAGATCACCGTCGCCGACGATGAGCTGAAGCCCGACGTGGCCGTCTCCAAGGTCAAAGGGCTCGTCGAGCGCGACAAGGTCGACTTCGTGGTCGGCCCGATCTTCTCCAACATTCTCCAGTCGATCATGAAGCCGGTGGCGGACGCCGACACCATCCTGATCAGCCCGAACGCCGGCACGTCGAATTTCGCCGGCAAGGAATGCAACCCCAACCTGTTCGTGACTTCCTATCAGAATGACCAGGTCCACGAGGTGCTCGGCAAATACGCCCAGGACTCCGGGATCAAGAAGGTGTTCCTGATGGCGCCCAACTATCAGGCCGGCAAGGACTCGCTCAACGGCTTCAAACATTATTTCAAGGGCGAGGTCCTCGACGAGGTCTACGTCCCGCTCGGCCAGCTCGACTATCAGGCGGAGTTGACCCGGATCGCGGCGGCGCAGCCCGACGCCATCTTCGTGTTCCTGCCCGGCGGCATGGGGGTCAACTTCGTCAAACAATTCCGCCAGGCGGGACTTGCCGACAAGGTCAAGTTCCTCTCCGCCTTCACGGTCGACGAGAGCACCTTGCCGGCGCAGCAGGACGCCGCGCTCGGCTTCTTCGGCGGCGCTAACTGGGCGCCCAATCTCGACAACCCGCAGAACCAGGCGTTCGTCGCCGCCTACGAGAAGGAATACAACGCCGTGCCGGCGACCTACGCGTTCCAGGCCTATGACGCCGCGCAGCTCATCGACAGCGCGGTGAAGGCGGTCAACGGCAACCTCAGCGACAAGAACGCACTGCGCGCCGCGCTCAAGAAGGCCGACTTCAAATCGCTGCGCGGAAAGTTCACGTTCAACAACAATCACTACCCGATCCAGGACTTCTATCTGGTGAAGGTGGCCAAGCGTCCGGACGGCAAGTTCCAGACCGAGATCGCCGAGAAGGTGTTCACGGACTACGCCGACCCGCACGCGAAGGATTGCCCGATGAAGTGAGCCGAGGTTCGTCATTCCGGGGCGCGCCGAAGGCGCGAGCCCGGAATCCATGAACCCCAGACCGTGCAGAAGCGAGTTGGCCGGTGTTCATGGGTTCCGGGCTCCCTCGCTTCGCTCGGGCCCCGGAATGACACGTTCAGATCTGTCGCCTGACATCCGTCATCCCAATGTCGTCTCTTCTCTTCGTGCAAATCCTCAACGGGCTGCAGCTCGGGGTGCTGCTGTTCCTGATCGCGGCCGGGCTCACCCTGGTGTTCGGGGTGATGGACCTCATCAACCTCGCGCACGGCGTCCAATACATGCTGGGCGCTTATCTGGCGGTGACGTTCTACGGCCTCACCGGCAGTTTCCTGGCGTCGCTGGTGCTGGCGCTCGTCGCGACGCTCGCGTTCGCGCTCGCGCTCGAATTGCTGGTGTTCCGCCAGCTCTACGCGCGTGACCATCTCGACCACGTGATGGCGACCTTCGGCATCATTTTGTTCGTCGACCAGGGCGTGAAGCTCGTGTGGGGCGCGGCGCCGCTGAGCCTGCCGGTCCCCGAGCTGTTCTCAGGCTCCGTGACGCTCATGGGCGGCCTGCTCTATCCGGTCTGGCGGCTTGTCATCATCGGCTCCGGCCTCGCCGTCGCGGTCGGGCTCTACGTGCTGGTCGGCCACACGCGCGTCGGCATGCTGGTGCGGGCCGGAGCCACCAATGCGCCGCTCGTCTCCGCGCTCGGCGTCAACATAAACCGGCTGTTCATGCTGGTCTTCGGCTTCGGCGCCATGCTGGCCGGCTTCGCCGGCGTGATGATCGCACCGATCCTCTCGGTCGAGCCCGGCATGGGCGACGCGATCCTGATCCTCGCCTTCGTGGTGATCGTCATTGGCGGCATCGGCTCGATCCGCGGCGCATTCGTTGCCGCGCTGATGATCGGCCTCGTCGACACGCTCGGTCGCTCGTTCGCCGTCGATGTACTGCGCCTGTTCATGGGGCCATCGCCCGCACGTACCGTGGGCCCGGCGCTCGCGTCCATGCTGATCTACGTGCTGATGGCGATCGTTCTCACCCTGCGGCCGGCGGGCCTGTTCCCGGCCGCGGGACGCTGACGTGGTGGAAGCGGCGCCCATCGAGACGCGCGCCATAGCGGCCGCCGCGCGCGCTGGCGTGGCAGTACCCGGGCTGATTTTCGGCGTGCTCGCCGCCCTGCCGGCCGCGGCCGTCATGGCCCCGGAGAATTATCTCCTCGCGCTCGGCACCCGCATCATGACCTTCGCGATCGCCGCGGCCGCGCTCGATCTCATCGTCGGCTACGGCGCGCTGGTGTCGTTCGGCCACGCCGCTTTCATCGGCCTCGGCGCCTACGCGGTCGGCATCCTCGCCTCGCACGGCATCGGCGAATTACTCATCGCTTTGCCAATCGCGCTCGCGGCTTCCGTTCTGTTTGCGCTCGCCACCGGCGCCGTGAGCCTGCGCACGCGCGGCGTCTATTTCATCATGATCACCTTGGCGTTCGGGCAGATGATTTTCTTCACAGCATCCTCACTCGCGCCCTACGGCGGCGACGACGGGCTCACCATCGCGTCCCGCAACACGCTGTTCGGCTTGCCGATCTTCAAAGATCCGCGCACGCTTTATTACATCGTGCTCGCCGCGCTCGCCGGCACGTTCTTCCTGTGCCGGTCCATCGTCGGCTCGCGCTTCGGCCGCGTGCTGCGCGGCGCCAAGGAGAACGCGACCCGCATGGCGACATTGGGTTTCGAGATCTATCGCTTCCAACTCGTCGCCTATGCGATCTCCGGCGCGCTGTGCGGGCTCGCGGGCTTCCTGCTCGCCAACGCCAACGATTTCGTCAGCCCGGCCTATATGTCATGGCAGCGCTCGGGCGAGTTGATCATCATGGTGCTGCTCGGCGGCATCGGTACTCTCTATGGCCCGATCATCGGCGCCGCCGTCTATTTGCTGATCGCGGAATTTCTCTCGCAATGGACCGAATACTGGCAGGTGATCTTCGGTCCGTTCCTGGTGCTGGTCGTGCTGTTCGGCCGCGGCGGTCTCGTCGGACTGTTCGCGCAACTTACGGGCAAGCGCCATGGCTGAGCCGGTGCTGCGCCTCGAACATCTGCACAAGAGCTTCGGCGGGCTCCTGGTGATCGACGACCTGTCGCTCGAGGTCGCGCCGGGCGAGCTGCACGCGATCATCGGCCCGAACGGCGCCGGCAAGACCACGCTGATCAACCAGATTTCCGGGCTGATTTCGCCCGATGACGGCCGAATCGTTTTCGCTGGCCGCGACATCACCGCGCTGCCGGCGCACGCGCGCGCCGCCGCCGGGCTCGCACGATCGTTCCAGGTGACCTCGATCCTGCCGGGATTCACGGCGCTCGAGAACGTGGCGCTCGAGGTGCAGGCGCGCGCCGGCTCGAGCCTGCGCATGTTTGGCCGCGCCGCCGAGGAAGACGAACTCAATGCGCCCGCGCTCGCCGCTCTGGGCGAAGT
>JAFAUQ010000215.1 GCA_019243195.1 Hyphomicrobiales bacterium | reverse complement strand
CCGATCACATTCCAGTTCTCGATGAACTCGATCGAGGACGCGGGCGTAAAAAAGACCCGCATGGTGGCGCCGGGCGGCAGCGGCAGTTGCGCGCCGCTGGCGTCGACCGGCAGCGCCATCAGGCCGATCCACGTCGCGTGGCGGCTGCCGCTCGACATCGTCCATTCGCCGGTGACGCGATGGCCGCCCTCAACCTCTTCGGCGCGCGACTTGACCGGCGGCCCCCAGCTGAGCGCGCCGCGCGGGTCGCCCCAGATCCTGTGCGCGATCGCCGGGTCGACCGCAGTGGCCGTCGCCGAGCAGCCGTTGATCTGGCCGACGCACCACCCGGTGCTGCCGTCGAGCTTGCCGAGCGCCTCCATCGTGTTGAACCACGTGACGAGATCAACCTCGTCACCGCCGAACGCGCGCGGCAGCAGCAGGCGAAACAGCCGCTGCTCATGCAGGGCATCGACCACCTCGGGCGCGAGCCGTCGGAGCTTTTCGTTGCGGTCGCCGGCGCCGCCGATCACGTCGGCAATGCGCGCGACCCGCTCGACCGGCGCGGCATCATCTTCGGCGGGTACGCCGGCAAGCTTCGGCACTGGTACTCCTTGGGACTGTGCGGCTTGCGCCGCTTTCGGCGAGGTACCTACATTACTGGCGCGCGCGGGAAAAGGAACCGGACCAGCATAGGGCGCATGCGGAGATGGCGCGGCAATTTCGCATAAAGCGCGTCTACGCGGAGGTCGAGCGCGGCGACGGGTTGCGCGTGCTCGTCGATCGGCTGTGGCCGCGCGGGATTTCCAAACAGAAGGCGCACATCGATCTCTGGCTCAAGGACATCTCGCCGAGCGACGAGCTGCGGCGCCGGGTGCACGCGGACCCGAGCTCCTGGGACGCCTTCGTCCTCGATTACGCCCACGAGCTTGCGCGCGAGCCGGCGCGCAGCGCCGCCGACGAGTTGCGCAAGCATCTGCGCAAAGGACCGGTCACTCTGCTCTACGCGGCGCGCAACGAGGAACATAACAACGCGGTCGCGCTCAAGCGGCTGCTGGAACGGCATTGAGCGCTCTGCTCAGGCGTTACGAACGCGCGGGGCTGCGGCCGGGCGCATGCGCGCCGGATCGAACGAGGCAAGATCGACAGTGCGTGCCGAACCGTCGATGATCAGTTCCGCCATCGCTTCGCCGGTCGCCGGTGCGTTGAGAATCCCCCACACGCTGTGACCGGTCGCGACGTATGCATTGGCGAGCCCGGGCAAGCGGCCGATCAACGGCAGGCCGTCGCGCGTCACCGGCCGGAAGCAGGCTTGCCGCGCGAGGATCGGGCTGCGCGCGAGGACGGGCGAGAGACGCGCGCAGATCGCTTCGAGCCGCTCGATCGCCCCTTCGTCCGGCACAACGGCGCCGGGATCGAGCGGCACCGGGCTCTCGCTCGAAATGGCGCACACGTACGTGGTGCCGTCCGCGCGCGGAAAAACTTCCGGCGCGTGCGCGGCGCCGCTCTCCTCGCGATAGTCGAGAAACAAGGCTTCCGCCGGCACGTCCGCGCCGGTATCGAACACCAGGCTGTGGCCCTTGAGCCCGAATACTGCGGGCAGCGGCAGCCATGCCGCCGCGAGGATCGACCACGGCCCCATGGCGATCACGACCGCGTCGCCCGTGACGGTCTCGCCGTCGACGTCGACGCCCGTTACGCGCTCGCCCTCGCGCACGATGCCGCTCACCCGGCCGAGCCGCAGCGCGGCGTGCGGCTGCGCGGCGTGCATCAGCGCTTGCGTGAAACGGCCGGGGTGCACCTGCGCGGTCGTCTGCTGCCCGCCGAGCCGCTGGGTTAAGCTTACATCGTCATCGATCCAATTCAGGTGATAGCCGCCGCCGGCCGAACGGCGGCCCGCCCGCGCCGCGAAGCCGGCGTAGGTGGTCATGCGGCGGTAAGCCCAGTCGCCGCCGATCTCTTCGGCAAGTTGCGCATGCAGCGCGAAGCTGCGTCGCGCCAGCGCCTCGAGCGCCGTCCCGTCGCACCAGTCGAGCGCCAGGAAGCCGCCCGACTTGCCCGATGCCGCGCAGGCGATGCCGGCGCGTTCGATCACGGTCGAGGACACGTCGCGGCGGGCGAGAAAATACGCGGTCGACGCGCCGATGACCCCGCCGCCGCAAATCAGAACATGCATCTTTGCGTCCACACTCATTGCAACGCCGTCCACAGCAGCGCGATCCCCGAGATGAGCATGATGCCATCCATCATCCAGCGGAAGTGCTGCGGATCGAGCCGCTGCACGAACGGCTTGGCAATGAACGTGCCGACCATCAGCGAAGCGCCGACGATCAGGCCTTGCAGGATGACCAACAATGGCAGAGCACCGAGGCCACGGAACACAACGGCCTTGCTCACGTAGACCGCAAGCGCGCCCGCCGCCTCGGTCGAGAGGAATGCACCTTTGACGAGCCCATAGGCGAGAAACAGCGGGACACTGAGTGGCCCGGTCGAGGCGACGAGGCCGGTGAGGAACCCGATCGGCGCGCCGAACAACGCAAGATGCGGCAGCCGCGCCTTGAGCGAACGGGCGGCGAGCCAGTGCCGGATGCCGATCATCGCGATGAAAAACGCGCCGAGCACCGCCTCGACGAAGCGGGCCGGCAGCACCAGCAAGGTGCCGGCGCCGAGCGCGGCGGCCGGCGCGGCGGTCGCCGCGTAGACTCCGGCCGCGCGCCAGTCGACTTCGCGCCACCACGCCAGAATGCGCGACACGTTCGCGATCAACGCGGCGATCGCCATGATCGGCACCGCCTGCTGCGGTCCGAAGGAGACGACCAGGATCGGCACCAGGATGATCGACGATCCGGTGCCGACGATGCCGCTGAGCGTGCCGGCGAATAGCCCGGCCGCGCATACGAGCAGGAGGTCCATGGCCAGCTTGGTAGCCCGGATGAGCGCGCCGCGCGATATCCGGGGGCAGCCCCGCATATCCACCCGCTGTCGCGGGCGTCATGCGGGCTACAACCTTGCACAACAAAGCGCTATGCTCGTGTCACCTTCGCAAAACGGAGCGGCCCCATGGAACTGCAAGCCCTTGGTTATTTCGGCGTCCGTGCCCGCAACCTCGAAGACTGGACGTCCTTCGCCACCCGCTTCCTCGGCTTCGAGCAGGTGGAGAAGTCCAGTTCCACTCTGACTTTCCGCATGGACGATCGGCGCCAGCGTGTCGTGGTCGAGGCGGATCACGAGGATGGTGCCGGCTTCTTCGGGTGGGAGGCGGCGGACGGCGCCGCGCTCGATCGCCTGGCGGCGCGCCTCGAGGCGGCGCAAGTCAAAGTCGAACGGCCGCCGCGCGCGGTTGCCGATGCCCGCCGCGTCAAGGACCTCATCCGCTTCCGCGACCCGGCCGGCAATGTATTGGAAGCTTTCCACGGCGCCGAGATCGCATCGACGGCCTTCCGCCCCGGCCGCGCGCTTTCCGGGTTCCGCACCGGACCGCTCGGCATGGGGCACGTGGTGCTTCACGTCGAGAACGTCGAGGAGCTGCAGCCGTTCTATCAGGATGTGCTGGGCTTTCGCCTGAGCGACTATATCCTCAAGCCTTTCAGGGCTTTTTTCTTTCACCTTAATCCGCGCCATCACAGCCTCGCCCTGATCGAGACCGGCCGCAACGCCATGCACCATCTCATGGTCGAGCTGTTCATGCTCGACGATGTCGGCCAGGGCTACGACTTGGCGCTGACCGAGCCGGGACGCATCGCCACGACGCTCGGCCGCCACGCCAACGATCACATGACCTCGTTCTACGCCCGCTCGCCGAGCGAGTTCATGGTCGAGTGCGGTTGGGGCGGCCGCCTGATCGAACCGGGCTGGAAACCCACGGAGGTGACCGATGGGCCGAGCCTGTGGGGTCACGATCGCAACTGGCTCTCGCCCGAGGCGCTCGCTGCCTCGCGCGATATGCGCATGCGCATCGCGGCCGAAGGCCGACGCGAGCCCGTGCACGTGATCGACGGCAACTACACGCTCGCCCCGGGCGTCTGCCCGTGGTGGGACGCGGCCAGGAAAGCGAGTTAGGTCCGTCATTGCGAGCGAAGCGAAGCAATCCAGGGCATCCCGAAGGCTGCCGCTCCTGGATTGCTTCGTCGGCCTCCGGCCTCCTCGCAATGACGAATCTGCGCGGATTTGCCTCGCCCCGCGGCGAGGGCCCGCCTGACTGCCGCCACGGCGGCGGGTAAATTGTTGCGTGCGTCGCCAATCGGGTTGCACCGTCCATGCGCACCCCTGCCCCGGCTGTCACCCGGCTGCTGCGGCTTCTGCTGATCGGCTCGATCGTCGTTCCGCTCGCGGTGCTCGCCGGCGGCGGCTACCTCGCCTGGGTGTCCACGCGCGAGCGCGCCGAGGCCGATCTGGTGCGCCGCGTCGCCATCGCGGAGGAGCACGCGCTCAAGGTGCTCGACACCCATCAGCTGGTCGCCGGGCGCATCAACGATCTCGTCGGCAACTTGAGCGACCAGGCGATCCTCATCGAGGAGCAGGTGCTGCACGGGCAGCTCGCCCAGGAGATCAAAAATCTGCCGCAGGTGCAGACCGCGCTCGTGATCGGCCGCAACGGGCATCCGCTGGTGAGCGCCACGGTCTATCCGGTCAACCGCAACATCGACCTTTCCGACCGCACGCATTTCCAGGCGCTGCGCGAGCATGCCGACCCTTATTACGTCAGCGTGATCGAGGTCGGCCGGCTCGACAGCGAACGGCATTTTTTCCTGTCACGGCGCAAGGAGAGTGAGCCAGGCAGCTTCGATGGCGTCATCACAGTGACGGTGTCGCCGAAATATTTTCAGGATTTCTACGGCAAGCTCGTGGACGCCAGCCCGGATTATACCGCCGGGTTGGTGCGCATCGACGGCGCGGATCTTGTGCTTTACCCGATGCCCGCCCTGGGTGAACACCGCGACCAGAATCTGCTCAACGCCGCGGCCGAGCACGCGCCGAGCGGCATTTTCCGCGCCCGCTCCGCGATCGACGGGGTCGATCGACTGGCCGCCTACGACAAGCTGCCGAATTATCCGGCGTACGCCACCGTCGCGCGCTCGTGGGATTCGATCGTCGCCGAATGGCAGCACACCATGCTGACGCATCTCCTCTTCGGTGTGCCGGCAACGCTCGGGCTGGTGGCGCTGTCGCTGCTGGCGCTGCGGCGCACGCGGTTCGAGCAGGCCGCCATGCAGGAAGCGCGCGAGGCAACGCGCCAGCGCGATGTCGCCGAAGAGGCGCTGCGCCAGTCGCAGAAAATGGAGGCGATCGGCCATCTCACCGGGGGCGTCGCGCATGATTTCAACAACCTGCTCACCGTGGTGATGGGAAACATCGAGCTGGCGCAGCGCCAGCTGGAAAATTGGACCGAGGGCGCGCAAGACCGCATGCACCGCACCCTGGCGCAGGCGATGCGCGGCGCGCAGCGCGGCGCGATGCTCACCCAGCGGCTGCTGGCGTTTTCCCGCCGCCAACCGCTCAGTCCCAAGCCGCTCGACCTCAACAAGCTGGTCGGCGGGCTCACCGAATTTCTGCGCCGCTCGCTCGGCGAAACCGTCGAGCTGCAAACCGTCGGGGCGGCCGGGCTGTGGAAGGTCGAGGCGGATCCGGTGCAGCTCGAGGCGGCGCTGCTCAATCTCGCGGTCAACGCGCGCGACGCCATGCCGAACGGCGGCAAGCTCACTATTGAAACCGCAAACGTGCAGCTCGACCCGGACTATTGCCGCCGCCACGCCGAGGTGAAGCCCGGGCCCTACGTTCAGATCGCGGTCACCGACACCGGTACCGGCATGTCGCGCCAGGTGCTCGATCGCGCGTTCGAGCCGTTCTTCACCACCAAGGTGGCAGGGCAGGGCACCGGGCTCGGCCTCTCCCAGGTGTTTGGGTTCGTCAAACAGTCAGGCGGCCATATCACGATCTACAGCGAGGTCGGCGAGGGGACGACAGTCAAAATCTATCTGCCGCGGCTGTTCGCCGAGTTGCGCGAGGAGGTGCCGGTCGAGCGCGAGGTTCCGGGCGCCGTGCCGGGCGAACGGGTGCTCGTCGTCGAAGACGACGAGGAAGTGCGCCTCTACATCGCCGATCTGCTGCGCGGGCTACGCTACCAGGTGATCGAGGCCGCCGATGCGACCGCGGCGCTGGCGCAACTCGAGCGCGGCAATGGGCACATCGATCTCTTGCTCACCGACGTGGTGCTGCCAGGCATGAACGGACGTCGGCTCGCCGATGAAGTCGTCGCCCGCGCCAACGGCATCAAGGTGCTGTTCATGACCGGCTATTCGCGCAACGCCATCGTCCGCCACGGCCGCCTCGATCCGCGCGTCGAAATGATCCAGAAGCCGTTCACGGAAGCCGCGCTCGCTGCCCGCATCCGCGATGTGCTCGACCAGGCATCAGGGATCAGGAATCGGGCATCGGTTCCGGAAGCACATCACACATCAGATACCTGATCCGAGGCGAAGCAATCCAGCGACCGCGTAGCCCGGATGAGCGCGCAGAGTCCCGCATTTCGCTTCCGCCTTCGCGCTCCGCGCTTCGGCGGACTCCAAACCCGCCGTAGCTTGCGCAGCAAGCATAGGCGGGCGCTCATGCGGGCTACGTTTCTTTGGTCGCGGTAAGAAATTGGCAGCCATGAGCTGCGAGTTAACCCGCCGTAAACGCATCCGCTTAATCGCTCCGCAGAAGTTGCGCCGTAAGGTCCGCCCCAGACCAGGGGACCCTCATGCCCAAGCGGTGGTTCGGGCGCAACCAGCCGGCACGCGCGATTTTCGGCGGCATCCGCATCCGTTTGTTCGGCATGATTTTGCTCGTCGCCCTGCCGCTCATGGGGGCGTTCGGTGTCGACCTCTACCGCGAACGCCAGGCGAGCATCGAAGCCGCGCACGCAGCGGCGATCGACCGCGCCCGCAACCTCGCCGAACGCTACCAGCGGGTCGTGGTCGAGGCGCGCACGCTGCTCGAGGTGATCTCGCAGGTGCGCGAAGTTGTCGCCAGCCCGCCCGACGCCTGCCGGTCCTTTCTCCTGCGGGTCAGCGGCAATCGCGGGTGGGAACGCGGCATTTGGGTGTTTGGCGCCGACGGCCACGTGGTGTGCTCGACCAACGCAAGCGTGGTCGGCGCCGATCTCTCTTCGCGCGAGCATTTCCGGCGCGCCATGCGGGAACGCGAGTTGGTGGTGAGCGACTTCTTCGTCGGGGTGACCGGCTTGCCGCTGAACGTCGTGGCGCTGCCGGTGATCAACCGCGAGGGCGCCGCCATCGGGGTCGTCTCCATCGGCCTAGATCTTGACTGGTTCAACAAATTGGTGGCCGAGGCGGGCCGCGACGACGAGGCCCTGGTGCTGCTGTTCGACGGCGCCGGCAACCTGCTCGCGCGCTATCCGGAGAAGCCGGAATGGATCGGCCGCAACTGGCGCGGCTATCCGCTGTTGGAACGCATGGCCGCCGCGCCGCAGGGCAGCGCCGACATCTCTTCGTCCCTCATCCCGCCGCAGATTTTCGGCTGGGTGCCGGTGCCGGGCACGCCGGCGCGCATCGCGGTCGGCTTCGACCGCGCGAAGGTGCTTTCGCGCGTAGACGCCGAGGTCGCGACCGCCGGGCTCGTGGTGCTGATGGTCACCGCGCTCGCGGCGCTCGCCAGCTTTCCGCTCGCCCGCGGCATCGTCCAACCGCTCAAGCTGCTCACCGCCGGCGCTGAAGCGGCCCGCGATCGTCTGATCGATTCGCTGCCCGCCGTGCAGGGCTATGCCGAGGTGCGTTCGCTCGCCACATCGCTCGACAAGCTGCTCGCCGAGCGCAACGCGCGCGAGGAGGAACTGGTCGAGGCGCGGGCCGGTGCCGAACGGGCCGAGCGGCAGGCGCGCGAGGCGCACACGCGGCTTTCCGCCGCGATCGAAATGCTGCCCGAGGGGATCGCCATTTTCGACGCCGAGGATCGCTTCGCGCTGTGGAACCGGCGGTATGCCGAACTCTACGACGCCGACGGCGAGGGACCGGCGGTGGGAATGAAATTCGAGGAGCTGGTGCGTCACATGATGGCGCACGGCCAGCATCCCGGCGCGATTGGCCGCGAGGAGCAATGGCTCGCCCAACGTTTGGCCATGCACAACCTGCCGGAATGCACCCACGAGCAGCCGCTCGCCGGGGACCGATGGCTGCGCGTCGAGGAGCGCCGCATGGCCGACGGCGGCACCATCGGCATCTGGGTCGACATCACCGATCTCAAGCGGCGCGAAGCCTCGTTCCGCCTGCTGTTCGACAGCAATCCGCTGCCGATGTGGGTGTACGATCGCGAGTCGTGGCGCTTCCTCGCGGTCAACGACGCCGCAGTCAAGCATTATGGCTACAGCCGCGACCAGTTCCTCGCCATGTCGATCCTCGACATCCGTCCGCCCGAACTGCGCGCGGAGGTCGAGCGCGAGCTGCGGGCGCAGATCGAATGGGGTCCGGGCCGGCTGTGGCAGCACACCAAGGCGGACGGCACGACGATCACTGTCGAGTGCTACACCCGTGCGCTCACGCACGAAGGCCGCTCCGCTGCGCTGGTCGCCGTCCTCGACGTGACCGAGCGGATGCGCACGGAAAGTGAGTTGCGCCAGACCCGCGCCTTCCTCGACACCGTCATCGAAAACATCCCGGCCATGCTGTTCGTCAAGGATGCGGCCGAGCACCGGTATATTCTGTTCAACAAGGCGGGCGAGAAGTTGCTCGGGGTGCCGCGCGCCGAACTGATCGGCCGCAACGATTACGACATCTTTCCCAAGCGCGAGGCGGATCAGTTCGTCGCGCGCGACCGCGAGGTGCTGCAAGCGGGCACCTTGCAGATCACCGAGGAAGAGCGCATCCACACGCCGCACAACGGGCTGCGCCTGCTGCGCACCAACAAAATCGCCATCCCGGACGAGCATGGCCGGCCGAAGTATCTGCTCGGCATTTCCGAGGACATCACCGAGCGCAAGCGCGCCGAGGGCCGCATTACCCACATGGCGCATCATGATTCCATGACCGGCCTCGCCAACCGCGTGCTGCTGCGCGAGCGGCTGGAGCAGGCGCTCGGACGCATGCGCGACCAGGAGAGCCGGCTTGCCGTGCTCTACGTCGACCTCGATTGTTTCAAGGACGTCAACGACGCGCTCGGCCATCCGGTCGGCGACGCGCTGCTGCGCATGGCGGCGGACAGGTTGCGCGGCTGCGTGCGCGAGGGCGATACGGTGGCGCGGCTTGGCGGCGATGAGTTCGCCATCATTCAGGATTCAATCCGCAATGACGAGCAGACGAGCGATCTCGCCAAGCGCATCGCCGAGGTGATCGGCGCGCCCTTCGAGGTCGAGGGCCACGACGTGACGGTCAGCGCCAGCATCGGCATCGCCATGGCGCCACGCGACGGCGCCGATCCCGACACGCTGCTCAAGTTCGCCGACATGGCGCTCTATGCCGCCAAGACCGACGGCCGCCGTACCTACCGGTTCTTCGAGGCGGAAATGAACGCGCGCCTGCACGCCCGCCGCGCGCTCGAAACCGACCTGCGCCTGGCGTTCGCGCGCCGCGAGTTCGAGCTTTACTACCAGCCGACCATCGACGTGGCGTCGGGGCGGATCGTCGGGGTCGAGGCTTTGCTGCGCTGGCAGCATCCGGAACGCGGCATGGTGGCGCCGAGCGAGTTCATCCCGCTCGCCGAAAGCATCGGGCTGATCGTGCCGCTGGGCGAATGGGTGCTGCGCCAGGCGTGCGCGGAGGCGGCGCGCTGGCCCGACGAAGTCACGGTCGCGGTCAATCTTTCGCCGCTTCAGTTCAAGAATGCGAACTTGGTGCAGACCGTCATGAGCGCGCTCACGGCCGCCGGGCTGTCGCCGCGCCGGCTCGAGCTCGAAATCACCGAATCCGTGCTGCTCCAGGAGAACGAGAACAACCCCGCCACGTTGCATCGCCTGCGCGACCTCGGGGTGCGCATTGCGCTCGACGACTTCGGTACCGGCTATTCGTCGCTCAGTTATTTGCGCGTGTTCCCGTTCGATCGCATCAAGATCGACGGCTCGTTCGTTAAGGAACTGCCGCACAACGTCGAGTCCGTCTCGATCGTGCGCGCCATGGCGGACCTCGCGCGCGGGCTCAACATGGCGACCACCGCCGAAGGCGTGGAGACGCCGGAGCAGCTCGAGGCTTTGCGCGCGGACGGCGTCACCGCGGCCCAGGGTTATCTGTTCAGCCGGCCGGTGCCGGCCGGCGATTTGCGCGAATTGTTGGGGCGTCACCAGACGTTCGCGGTTGAGGCCGCGTAGGCCTTGTAGCCCGCATGAGGTCCGCGAAGGCGGGCGGATATGCGGGGACAGTCCCCGGATTTCGCGCTACGCGCTCATCCGGGCTACGAGCCAGACGAAATAAGCATCACCTCATCCCGAGCAGGCCGGTGCGCTGCTTGCGCGTCGCGGGCCTGCCGCAAGGATGAGGTGATGCTGCCGTCCCCCCGATCAAACTCTCTCGGCACGGGCGCTATCGACGGCGCCCTTCCATTGGGTCACGCTGTCGGCGATGATCTTCGTCGATTTCATCGCCGCGTCGCTCAGCTGCACGTAGCCGGCAATCTCGCGCTGCACTCGCTCGCCCTCGCTGCGCAGGAAGTCGCGCAACGTTTGCAATTCCGCGATCAGCTTCTCGATTTCCAGCACCGACGCACCTGCTACACGCTGAATGAGCGAATTGACCTGTCCGGCGCCGTTATCGCTCCCTTCGATCACCGGCTGCGGCCGGCGCGCCGAGCCAAATTCCTTGCGCACGAAGCCGCGGATTTCTCCCTCGACTTCGTTTACCGGCACGGCGTCGTCCGCCGGCCGGCCGGCCCTGATGACATTCATGCTTGTCCCCGTTCGTTCGCGCATACGCGCACGCGACTCTGTCATCCCCTGCGGGATGGGATAATGCCGGGGATTAGGACGAGATAACGGCCGAAATGGGCCCCGTGCGGGGCATTGTTTGGCTATGCAACCGACGTCGTCTAACGAACATACGCGCTCACGGGCGCACGAGGGGCGACCACACGCATTCGAAGCCGATGTAATTGCCGTAATGGCGCACGATGCTGGTGGCGCGTGCGTATTTTCGAAAGCGGGCACAGTGCGCCTGGGCCATGGCCGGGGCCAGCACCTCGTTTTCCGGCGACCACGGGATGATGCCGCCGGTGTCGTTGCCGGTTACGCCGGGATGGACGCCGATGAACCACGCCAGCACGGCGGTGGCGACGGGAACGGTGCGGATTGCTTTCATCGCGGCTCCCCCCGAGGTCACGAAGGTAGCCAGTTTAGTGCGGCGTGCTGGCGAAGAAAAGCGGTTCCGGTCGGGAAGACGCCGGCGGACATGGGCGCCGCAAACCGCTCGACTTCCGCGCGCGCTCGGCTAAGCTTGTCCCGCTCACATTGCCGTGGTCGAAAGTCGCGCGGGGCTGCGCGACCGGAAAAGTAGTTGGGGGCCAAAATGTCCGACCTGATGAACCGGCTGAGCCTCAGCGCGGCTCACGCCAAGTCGAACGACCGTCAACCGACGGCGCAAATGCTGCTCGAAGCTATCGAAGCAATCGATGCGCGCGATGCCCGCATCGCAGAGCTTGCGACGGCGCTGCGCGACGTGCTTGACCTTTCCGACTCGCGCAAGCGGCGCGAACTCGCCGAGATCAAGGAAATCATTGCGAAGGCACGCTCAACCCTCGCCGCGCCCGGAATCAGTAATCAGTAAACAGTGACCAGTGACCGGGACACTGGTCACTGATTACTGGTTACTCATCACTGTTTCCCCGTCCGTATTCGGTGTGGTCGGCGCCAGGGCCGAGGTGCGCCGCCGCCTCGCCCCACAGCACCGCGCAGGCTTCCGCGAGCGGCGTCGCCACCCCGATCGCGGCACCCAGCTCGTCGGCGGTGCGCACGTCCTTCGCCATCAGGGCCGCCGAGAAGCCGGACGCGAACGTCCTGGAGAGGATGAACTGCTTGAGCTTGTTCTCGGTCGTGTTGTTGCGGCCGGACGAGGCGTTGAGCACGTCGGTCATGACGTTCGGATCGAGTCCGAATTTCTCCCCGACCGCGAGCGCCTCAACGGCGGCGGTGAGCCCCGCCGCCGAGACGTAGTTGTTGAGCGCCTTCATGGCGTGGCCAGAGCCGACCGGGCCGGTGCGGAAGATCGAGCGGCCCATGGCCTTAAGGAGAGGCTCGACCCGATCGATGGCGGCGTCAGCCCCGCCCGCCATGATGGCCAGCGTGCCGTCCATGGCGCGCTTCACGCCGCCCGAGACCGGCGCATCGACGAAAGCAAACCCGACCGCAACTAATTCCTGACCGAGCTTGCGGGTGGCGATCGGTTCCGACGAACTCATGTCAACGATCACCGTCCCCGATCGAAGATGTGGGCGCATGGCCTCGACCACGGCACCCACGATCTTGCCCGTAGGCAGCATTGTGATGACCGCTGCGGCGGACGACACGGCAGCTTCCAAGCTGGAGACGGCAGTTCCACCATTTTCCGCTTGGAAGCGCTCTCGCACAGAAGCGGTGTTGTCGAAACCACTAACACGGAACCCAGCCGCCATCAGGCGGGCGGCCATGGGCTGGCCAATA
>JAFAUQ010000029.1 GCA_019243195.1 Hyphomicrobiales bacterium | reverse complement strand
GCACGATCCCGGGCGGCGTCTTCGTCGGCAGCAGAAAAGCCGCCCACGAACTGACTTCCACCCCCGGAACCCCTGCCTCGGCCATGGTGGGAATATCCGGGGCAACCGCGAGCCGCTCCGGCATCGTGATCGCGAGCGCGCGCAATTGTCCTTGCCGCACCAGCGGCAGGCTCGACGAGGTGAAGTTGATCAGCACGTCGATGCGCCCCGGAATGAGGTCCTGAAACACCAGCCCGGCGCCGCGGTAGGACACGTGCGTCATGTCGATGCCCGCCTTGCGCTTGAACAATTCGCCGGCGAGATGCAGCGACGTGCCGACGCCGGAGGACGCGTAGGTGAGCTGTTTCGTCTTCGCATAGGCGATGAACTCGGCGATGGTGTGTGCCGGCGAGGAATTGGGCACCACCATCACCAGCGGATAATGGGCGATCAGCGTCGCCGGCGCGAAATCGGCGATCGGATCGTACGCGAGCGTGGGATAGAAAAACGGATTCACCACGTGCGGGAAGGTAGCGATGTAGATGATGTGGCCGTCGGGAGCGGCGTGGGCGACGAACTCGGCCGCGATGGTGCCGCTCGCGCCGGTCTTGCTTTCCACCAGCACCTGCTGGCCCCACATATCCGAGAGCGGGGCGCCGAGAATGCGCGCGGTCGCGTCGATGCCGCCGCCCGCCGCGACCGGGCAGATGACGCGCACCGGCCGCTCGGGCCAAGCTTGCGCACGCGCCACGCGCGGCCACGCTGCCGCCGCGCCGGCGATAAGGGTGATGAACTCGCGCCGTCCGATCTGAACCATTGCGCAAAGCCTATCCGGCCCCGCGGCAGGTGCAATAGCGTGCCGTCATTGCGAGGAGCCGCAGGCGACGAAGCAATCCAGGCGTCGCGCATTGCCCTGGATTGCTTCGCTTCGCTCGCAATGACGGAGTCGCGCCTTTACCTCCCGGGTAATTTGCACGCCGCCGCCGGCCCACTAAGTTGCCGGCATGCTCAACCGCACGCCGGTCGGTCATCTGTTGCGCGAATGGCGCCAGCGCCGGCGCCTGAGCCAGCTTGCGCTCGCCTGCGACGCGGGGATTTCGACGCGGCACCTGAGCTTCATCGAGACCGGGCGCGCGCAGCCGAGCCGCGACATGCTCCTGCATCTCTCCGAGCAGCTCGAGGTGCCGGTGCGCGAGCGCAACGTTCTCTTAGTCGCCGCCGGATTCGCGCCTATCTTCCCGGAGCGCCCGCTGGAAGATCCGGCGCTCGCGGCGGCGCGCGCGGCGATTGACCTCGTGCTCGAACGGCAGAAGCCGTATCCGGCCTTCGCGCTCGACCGGCACCGGCATATCGTCGCCAGCAACGCGGCGCTGCCGGAACTCTACGACGGGGTCGCGCCCGATCTGCTTGAGCCGCCCATCAACGTGATGCGCCTGTCGCTGCATCCGCGCGGGCTTGCGCCGCGCATCGCCAACCTCGCCGAATGGCGCGCGCATCTTCTGTTTCGCTTGCGCCGCCAAGCCGAACTCACCGCCGACGCCGCGGTCATCGAGTTGTTGCGGGAAGTGAGCGCCTATCCGGCGCCTGCCGGCAAACCGCCGCACGTGTTGGACCACGACATCGCGGTGCCGTTCCGCATCCGCACGGCGGGCGGGCTTCTTTCCTTCTTCAGCATGACCACGGTGTTCGGCACGCCGGTCGACGTGATGCTCGCGGAGCTGGCGCTCGAGCTGTTCTTTCCCGCCGATGATGACACCGCGGCATCGGTTGCGCGCATGGCGGCCGCTCACCGGACGCAGTAACGCCGCCGCTTCTATTCAAACACGGCGGTGATCTGGCGGGTGTCGATCCCTTCCTTGGCGACGCGCAGGTCGTGATACACAACCACGGCGAAGACAATTCCGAAGGCGCTCACCAACGCGGTCCACGCCAGCGATCCGGCCATCACGAGGCCGCTGCTTTCGCTCAAGCCGATTAATGCGCTCACCACCGCGCCGAGAATCGCGCCTGTGATCGCGAGCAGCAGCCAGGTTCCGAAAATCGCCCAGCGGTGCCCTTTGGTCAGCGCGCCGCTGCGCTCCATGCTCGCGAACACGCCCCGCCGCTCAATAATGCAAGCCGAATAGGCGACGTACCACATCGTCAGCAGAATGAGAGCAGGGACGATCAGCAGTAGAACCCCGACAGCGATCGCGACTCCCATGCAGATGGCAAGCCCGATGAGCGGCAAGAGCCGGCCGACCACGCTGCGGACGGCCTCGGTAAGGCTTACCAGCCCACCGCGCATGTCCTGAAAGGCGACGTGCAGCACGATCGCTTGCGCCAGCGGCCCGAGCAGCAACATCAGGATCCAGGCGATCAACGATAACGTCACGCTGTCATCGATCAGTGGAATAGAGGTTTTCTGGAACAACATCAGGGGCACCGAACCAACCGCGGCGACTACGAAATAGATCGGGAAATTGCGCGACAGCAGGGTGAAGGTCCGGCTGAAGGCGCGGCCGATGCGAAATTCGCCTGGCGAGGCAGCGACGGAGGTGATGACGGTCGTTGCGTCGGTCATGGCGGCACCTTCCCGGGGCTGGATTCCCTGGTTGGTCGCGTCCGCTCGGGCCGAGGTTCATCCGCGGTAGCCGGCGCCTTCCGCGCAGCGTTGCGAAAGAGCAACAGGCAAGGGGGAACTTGCGCTCAAGGTCCCCAAAACGCGGGCAAAGCTCTTGATTTGGGCGTATTTGCGCCGGCAAATCGGCTGGGGACTTGGCTCAGGCGGGCGGATGACAAAGCTGCAGCAGGGGTCTGTAGGCGGTGAGGCGCAGAGTCGGCGCCTGCGCGACAGCGCCGGCCTGCTCGCGTCCGGGCTCGTCCATGCGCTGCTCTTGCTCGTCATCTTCCTGTTCGGCAGTCCGCGTCTGCTGGCGACCACGGCGCCGCAATCGATCGTGGTCGATATCGTGCAGCCTGAAGAACTCGCGAAGGGCACCCCGACCGAATCGGCGGCGGCCAAAGAAATCGACAAGCAGCAACAGCAACAGGCGCAACAACGGCAAACGCAGCAGCAGGAGACGCAGCAGCAGTCTCAGCCGCAACAACAGGCAGGCGCACAGCCGCAGCCATCACAGCAGTCAGCGCAGCCGGCGCGGGTCGCGTCCGCGACGACAAGCGCGCCGATGTTCACCTCACTTTATCCCTGGCCGGTGGCTCGGCCGGACGTCCAGGAGGGTGACTACCGCACGTTCGAGAGCATGGAGAAATCCGATCGTCCCGAACTCGCTCACTTCAAGGCACGCCTGAAGGAATGCTGGCGGCCGCCAGCGGTGAGCGGGCGCAGACTCTCAGCCGCCTTGCGCGTTTCGTTGCGCGTCGACGGCAGCCTCGCCGGAGCGCCGGAACTGGTCGAGGTGAGCGCGTCGCCCGACGCCGTCGCGCTCGTCACCAGCGCGAAACAGGCGCTCGCCGCCTGCGGCCCGTTCGGTTTCATGCCGGCGGACAGCTACAACAGCTGGAAGGCGCTCAGCCTCACGTTCTCGCCCGAAGACATTGCGGTTGCCGCGGTCACAAAGTGACGCGCAGTAGGGTGGGCTAAGGGTGCGAGCGCATGCGAGCGACCGTGCCCACCAACGACGGACATTGTTTGTTGATAGATATTTGGTGGGCGCACGCGCCCATCGGCGCGCTTAGCCCACCCTACGCACCGCGCCTTATTTCAACTGATCCGCGACCTTATCGAGCCCGGCCTTGACGCAGGCTTCATCCTTCTCGCCGCCCGGTGCACCGGACGCGCCGGCGGCGCCGATCACGTCGTCGCCGACCTTGATCGGCAGCGCGCCCTGGTTGGCGATCACGTTGGTGAGGTGAATGAGGCCGAGGGTCGGGTTGTCCTTGACGCGCTGGGCGAGGTCGCCGGACGGAGCGCGGAAGGTGCGCGCCGTATAGGCCTTGCGAAAGCTGTTCTCGACCGTGTGCGGCCCGGTGCCATCGCCGCGCAGCTGGACGATGATTTCCCCGGCGCGTCCCACCACGGTAGCGGAGACGCGATAGCCCTGCGCCTTGCAGGTTTCGATCGCGGTCGTCGCGATCGTCAGTGCCGTCTCCATTGAAAGATCCTTGTGTGCCAGCAGTTCGGCGTTGGCCGGCGTGGCCAGTGCCGCAAGCAGCGCAGCCGCGCAGAGATAATGCACTCTCATTTCATCCTCCCTCATGTGTTCTGCGACTAGCGATGCGCAAAACGTAGCAGGACAACGCGAGCCCGGTAAGTATTTCAAACCCTGCGCCGTCCCGGTACATTAGGGCGAGGGTTCGATCCGCAGGAGCTTTAACCGATGCAATTCGGTCTTTTCGGCAGCGCGACCGCCGCCCGCCACGCAGACCCGGACGTGGACAGCAGCCAAGGCTACCGCCAGTTCGTCGACTACAACATCGAGGCGGAGGCGCTCGGCTACAAAAGCACCTTCCTGGTCGAGCACCACTTCACCGGCTTCGGCCAGGTGTCGGCTTCGCTCGCGCTGCTTACCTGGGTGGCCGCGAAGACCAAGACGCTGCGGCTCGGCACCGCCGTCATGGTGCTGCCGTGGCACAATCCGGTGCTGCTCGCCGAGCAGGCGGCGACCATCGATCTGCTCTCCGGCGGGCGCCTCGATTTCGGCGTCGGCAAGGGCTATCGCCATAACGAGTTCGTCGGCTTCTGCGTGCCGATGGAGGAGGCGGACGCGCGCTTTAACGAGGCGCTCGACGTTATCGTCAAGGCGTGGACCGCCAAGGAACGCTTCTCCCATCGCGGCAAATACTGGAGCTTCGACGACATCATCGTCGAGCCGCCGACGGCGCAGCGGCCGCACCCGCCGCTGTGGATGGGCGCCGGCAGCCCGGATTCGATCCGCAACGTCGCCGCCCGTGGCTATAATTTGCTGATCGACCAGTTCGCCTCGTTCGACACGGTCGCCGACCGCATCAACCTGTTCAAGAGCGAGGTCGAGAAACGCGGGCGCACCTTCAGCCCGCACGACGTTGCGGTGGCGCGCGCTTTCTACGTCGCCAAGGACGATGCCGACAAGGAAGCGGCGGTCGAGCGCCGGATCGCGGCACAGCGGCGGCTCACGGCGATCTCGCAGACGCCGGGCGGCGACAACCGCGCCAGCATCCTCGCCTACTCGGACACGCGCGAAGCGAGCGAAGAGAGCGCGCTCTACGGCACGCCCGACGAGATCGCGGCCAAGCTCGAGCGGCTGCGCAGGCTCGGCATCGAATATTTGCTGCTCAACGGCGGCGGCCCCTCGCGTGACAACCTGCGCCGCTTCGCGCGCGAGCTGATGCCCGCGTTCGCCGACGAGCCGAAGGTGCTGGTGGCCGAATAGTCATTGCGAGGAGGTGCTTATACCTCTCGTCATCGTCCGCGAAAGCGGGCGATCCAGTAACCACAACTCTTTCAAATACTGGGACCAGTGTTTACTGGATGCCCCGCTTTCGCGGGGCATGACGAGTTGGGGCGAGTTATTATGCTCCTTCTGCGCTCACCTGCCCGACGAACGGCACGTTCGCCGCCGGGAGGAGAGCCGGCCGCGGCTGCGCGGTGCGGCGCGCCTCCAGCAGGCGGGCGGTGAGATAGTGCAGCACGCAGCCGACGACGACGACAACGGCACCGAGCGTGAGGGGGTAGGCGTAGTCTTCCGACCGCGTCTCCACCAATACTTCGCCCATCGCGGTGAGCACGCAGCCGGTGGCGAATACCTGCAGGCTGTAGCGGCCGATGAGCGCGAGCGGCGCGAAGATCGGCGTCGCGCGGTAGAGCCGCGTCAGGCCGGAATATGAGATGACGTAGGCGAGCGCCAGGAAGTGCACGAGCCGCGCCAAGCCGAGATTGCTCTTGTCATGATCGAGCACCTCGTAAAGCTGATCCCACAGGCCGGGAACGAGGTGGAACCCGTTGGTCACTGCAATGGCGGCGCCGACCACAATTGCCAGGCACACAATAAACAGATGCCGGTTATAGCCGACGCCGCCCGTCTTGACGCGCCGGCCGACGGAAATGCCGATGGCGAAGAGGAACTGCCAAGCGAGCGGGTTGAAGTACCAGCCGCCTTCGAGCGGCCAGGTCGGCATGTTCAGCTCGAATACGCGCGTGACGGCATAAAGGCCGGCGGAAGCCGCGAGCATCAGCCAGTCGCTGCGCCGCGCGAGGAACAGCATCGCCGGCGTCATCAGCAACATGACGATGTACATCGGCAGGATGTTCACGTTGCCGAGCTGGTGCAGCATCGCCAGCATCGCGGCGATGCCCTTGATCGGGCTTGAGACCACGAGGTCACGGTCCGGATCCTCGACCAGATCGTCGTTGTCCCACCAGCCCGCGGCGGCTGCCAACAGGCCGATGATCAGCAGCGAGGTGAGGGCCTGGACCCAGTAGAGCGTGAAGGCGCGACGGAACACCGCGCGCACCGCCGCCCAGGTCTCGCCCCTGAAGAAACGCGTGCCGTAGGCGAGAGCTACCGAGACGCCCGAGAGGAAGACGAACAACTCGGCGGCATCCGAGAGGCCGATGTTCCTGAACGTCACATGCTGGAAGAGGTTTTCCGGCACGTGGTCGATGAAGATCGTCAGCAGGGCAAAGCCGCGCCAGAAATCGATCGCATCGACGCGCTTGCCGGGCGTGGTTGTCGCCATGGCACCTTCCCCGATCCTTACACCTATCCCCGGCATAACCTCTTCCCTTAACGTTTCCCCGGCATAACCTCTTCCCTTAACGTTTGTTCATTTTAAGGCAGGCGGACGACCTTGTGCAGCGCAATATGGGCATGCCTGAGGACCAAAACCGGCATCGTGACCCACCATGGTACCGTTCATGAACAATTCGTCAGCCAAGTTCCTCAATTACGCGTGAATTTGTTAAGGGTCTCTGAAGTGGCCACGGATTTTCGCCCCTCCGCCTCCCCACGACGGAACCAGCCGACATGCGCATCTTCACCGCCGCCCTCGGTCTCGAGGCCAATACGTTCCTGCCGCTGCCGACCTCTTACGAAGCGTTCGTCGAGAAGCTTTACTTGCCGCCGGGCCAGCAGCAGGCGCGGCCCTCGCATCAGACAGCGGCCTGCTGGGTCACGGCCGAGCGGGCCAAGCGCGACGGCTTCGAGGCGATCGTGGGCCCCAGCTACGCGGCGCAGCCGGGCGGCGCGGCGACGCGCGCGGCTTACGAGCGCATGCGCGACGACATCCTCGGCGAGCTCAAACGCGCGCTGCCGGTCGACGGCATCGTGTTCAACCTGCACGGCGCGATGGTGGCTCACGGGTACGACGACTGTGAGGGCGATCTCCTCGAACGCGCCCGCGCGCTTGTCGGCGAACGCTGCGTCATTGGGGTCGAGCTCGACCCGCACTGCAATCTCACGGAAAAGCGCTGCCGGCTCGCCGACATCATCATCCTGTTCAAGGAATACCCGCACACGGACTTCACCGAGCGCGGCGAGGAACTCGTCGACCTCGTGCTCAACGCGCTCCGCGGCGCGATCAAACCGAAGATGTCGCTCTACGACTGCCGTCTGATCGCGAGCTTCCCGACTACGATCCAGCCGATGCGCGGCCTCGTCGACAAGGTGAAAGCGATGGAGGGCAAGGACCGCGTGCTCTCGATCTCGCTCGGCCACGGCTTTCCCTATGGCGACGTGCCGGAATCGGGCGCCCGCGTGCTCGTCGTCACCGACGATGCCAAGGCGCACGGCGACCGCGTGGCGATGGAGATCGGCGGCGAGATGATTGCACTACGCGAAAAGGCGGCGCCGCCGTTCTACGACGTGGACGGCGCCATCGATGCGGCACTCGCCGAGCCGCGCGGGCCGGTGGTGATCGCCGACACGGCCGACAACGCGGGCGGCGGCGCGCCGTCCGACAACACCACCTTCGTGCGCCGGCTGATCACACGCGGGATCGAGGGCGTGGCGGTGGCGCCGATCTGGGATCCGCTGGCGGTGCGCTTCGCCTTCGAGGCGGGTGAAGGCGCGCGGCTGCCGTTCCGCTTCGGCGGCAAGACCGCGAAAGCCTCGGGACCGCCGGTTGATGCCGAGGTCGAAATCCTCCGCTGCGTGAAGAACGCGCACCAGAGTTTCGCCGGCGCCGCGGTGCCGATCGGCGATGCCGTCGCGATCCGCATGGGCGGCGTCGAGGCGGTGCTGATCTCGAACCGCGCCCAGGCCATGGGCATCGATTTGTTTTCCAATGTCGGGATCGATCCGACCCGCCGGCGCATGCTGGTCGTCAAGTCCAACCAGCACTTCTACGCGGCGTTCTCACAGATTGCGTCAAAGGTGCTTTACGCCGAGGCGGACGGTCCGCTGCCGCGCGATTATCGCAAGCTGCCGTGGCGGCGCGTCATGCGCCCGATCTGGCCGTTGGACGCCGAAACCCATCCGCGGCTGCTGCTGTGAATCCCTCCCCCGCGAAGCGGGGGAGGGTGGCGAGCGAAGCGAGCCGGGTGGGGGTGGAGCAAACAAAAGACCCCCACCCGTCCGCGCGCTTCGCGCCATAGCCGACACTGCGCGTCGGCGTTGTTGATCAACGGCGGCCGGAGGCCGCCTATGCACCCTCCCCGCTTCGCGGGGAGGGATTACACCACCCGCATGATCGCTTCGATCTCGACCGGGATCTGGTTGGGCAGCGAACCCATGCCGACGGCCGAACGGGCGTGACGACCGCGTTCGCCCAGCAGCGCCACGAACAGATCGGAGCAGCCGTTGATCACCTTGGGCTGCTCCTTGAACTCCGGCACCGCGTTGACCATGCCGAGCACCTTGAGCACCTCGACTTTATCGAGATCGCCGGCCGCGAGCTTGGCCACCGCCAGCAGGCCGAGGCCAATGAGTTTGGCGTACTCGTAAGCCTCCTCGACGGTCACATCCTTGCCGACCTTGCCGCTGATCGGCACGCCGTCCGGACGGCGCGGTCCCTGCCCCGACAGAAAGATGAGGTCGCCCGCGCGCTTGAACGGCACGTAGTTGCCGACCGGCTTGGGCAGCGGCGGCAGCGTCAGTCCCAGTTCGGCGAGTTTCTGTTCGGCGCTCATGCGGCGGCCTCCAGCTTGCGGAATTTTGTGCCTTCGTGCGGGTGCCACCAGCGGCCGGCGATCACCACGCCTTCGGACAGGATGCGCTTGTCGCCGGTCATATGTTCGCCGACCACGTCGACATAATCGAAGGAACCGGTCGCGACCGAGAGGATGGTGGCATCGCCGATGTTGCCCGGCTTGAGCGTGCCAAGCTCGGGGCGCTTAAGCGACATGGCGGCGTTGACCGTCGAGGCGGCGATCACTTCGTTAAGCGACATGCCCATGCAGTGCAGCTTGGAGAGCGTGGTCACCTGATCGAAGGCCGGGCCGTTGATACAAAGGGCATGCACGTCGGACGAGATCGTGTCTGGATAAAAGCCGTTCGCCAGCATGCCGCGCGCGGTCTTGAATGCGAACGATCCCATGCCGTGGCCGATGTCAAACAACACGCCGCGTTCGCGCGCGCGCAGTGCCGCCTGCTTGACCTTGCCTTGGCCGTCGAGCGGCGTGTTGGGGAACGGGCGGAAGCAGTGGGTGAGCACGTCGCCTGGGCGCAACTTGTCCACCACCTCCTCATAGGTCGGCGGCGACAGATCGAGATGGCACATCACCGGCATGCCGAGTTCGTTTGCGACCTGCAGTGCCACGTCGAGCGGCGCGGTGCCGGAATTGCCGCCGGCGATGCGGCCGATGCGCACCTTGATGCCGACGATGAGGTCGCGGTTGGCGTCAGCCACTTCGACCGCGTCGATCGGCGCCATCAGGCGCAGTTGTTCGCTCTCGCCCACCATCACGCGCTTGGAGAAGCCGAAGATGCCGGCGAACGAGACGTGCAGATAGGCAAGGATGCGCACCTGGCTCGGCTCGATCACGTGCTTGCGGAAGCCGGCGAAGTTGCCCGGCCCGGCGCTGCCCGTGTCGATCGCGGTGGTCACCCCGCTGGTGCGGCAGAACTCTTCCGCGTCGATGCCGAGCGACGTGCCGCCCCAGTAGACATGGGTGTGCATGTCGATCAGGCCGGGCGTGACGATATGGCCGGACACGTCGCGCACCTCGGTGCCGCGGTCGGGCCGCAGGTTGGCGTCGATCTTGGCCACCTTGCCGTCCGCGAACGCGATGTCGGCGACGTGGTCGAGTTTCTGCGACGGGTCGATGATGCGCCCGCCTTTCAGGATCAGGTCGAATGCCATGCAGTCCCTCGCCAAGACGTGGATGCCCGGCACAAGGCCGGGCATGACGACTGAATAGTCTGCGAAATCCGCATGCCGTTCCAGCGCTTTTTTCGTGCTATGCTGCGGCCGAAATCCATACGAGCGGAGAGTACTCATGCCGGACGTATTCGTCGCCAAGGCCGCCGAGTTCGCGGAGGGCGACCGGCGCATCGTCGCCCATGACGGCGTCGAGATCGGCGTCTTCAACTGGCAGGGCAACTACTTCGCATACGAGAACCTGTGCATCCATCAGGGCGGCCCGGCGTGCGAAGGCGTCATCATGCACAAGGTCGAGGACGTGCTCGGTCCGGACCGCACTTGGCACGGGCATAAATTCTCCGAGAACGAGGCGCATTTCGTGTGCCCGTGGCACGGCTACGAATACGACATCACCACCGGCGAATGCGCGGCCGACCGGCGGCTCAAGCTCAAGTCGTTCGACGTGGTACGCCGCGGCGAGGACATCTATGTCGTCGCCTGATGCGGCCAGCATGACGCGGACGAGGGACCTGATCGCCTCGCTCGGCGACGGCTGCGTGCTCGACGATAGCGACGCGCAGGCGCTGCTCGCCGCGGCGGTGCGCATCTATGCGGAGCGGGCGGAAGCGCGCGACGAGCCGCTGGCGGCGTTCCCGCCCGACGCCGGCATCACGGCCACTCACGCGATGCTCGCGGTTACGGCGATTCTCAAAGCGGTCAACGTGCAAGTGTTCGAACTCGGCATGTGGCAGACGTGGTCGGGACGTTAGATTTAGGCCATCCACCCTGCCCTCAAACGCGAGGCAACCATGGACCTTCCCCTGAGCGACTTCCGGCACATGTCGGTTGCGGAATTTGACACCAACAAACTGCTCAACCACGCGTCGCGACAGGCGGAGGAACGCGGTTATAAGAAATTTCCGATCGTCGACGTGGATTCGCATCACTACGAAAGCGAGTCGATTGCCGAAATCCTCGACTACATGGACGATCCGGTGCTGCAACAGCTGGCGAAGAGTGCGAGCCAGAGCGCCAGAACCACCGGCATGTTCGCGGGCGGCATCGGCTATCAGGACATGGGCGGCCGCGTGACGCGCTACCCGCTGCGCAAGCTCGAGAAGGGCAATCCGGACGAGCACCGCGACGTTTCCCTGACGCGGCGCTGGATGGATGCCATCGGCGTCGACATTTCCGTGCTGTTTCCAACGCCCATGCTGCAGCTCGGGCTCCATCCGCAAGTCGAAGTCGAGGTGGCGCTGGCGCGCGCCTACAATCGCTGGCTCATCGAGCGCGTGCTCGCCAAAGAGCCGCGCATCCGCTCGATGCTCTATCTGCCGTTCAACGATCCCGACGCCGCGTTCCGCATGGTGCAGGAGATGGGCGGCAAGCCCGGGGTGGTCGGGTTCATGGTGACGGCGGCGCGCTACAAGCCGGTGCATCACAACAGCTACATGCGCATCTACGCCCTGCTCGAGGAGATGGGCCTGCCGCTCGGCTTCCACTCCGCCTACAACTGGAACGACCAGTCGCTAAGCCTGATGAACAAATTCATCTCGGTGCATGCGCTCGGGTTCGTGTGGCACAACATGGTGCACATGACGAACTGGATCATGAACGGCCTGCCCGAGCGTTTCCCCAAGCTCAAAGTGGTCTGGATCGAGAGCGGCCTCGCATGGCTGCCGTTCATGATGCAGCGGCTCGACAACGAATACATGATGCGCTCGTCCGAGGCCCCCGCGCTCAAGCGGCTGCCGAGCGATTACATCCGCGACATGTATTTCACCTCGCAGCCGATGGAACGCTCGGCCGAGGACGACGTGCTCGCCATCACCATGCGGATGATGAAGGCCGAGACCCAGCTGATGTACTCGTCCGACTATCCGCACTGGGACTTCGACCTGCCGAGCACGATCTACGACCTGCCGTTCCTGAGCGAAACGGCGAAGCGCAACATCCTCGGCGGCAACGCCATTCGCTTCTTCGGCCTCAAGCTGCCGGAGCAGAAACTCGCGCGCGTGGCGTGACCATAGGCTGCGACCGAACGCGTTAACACAACGTCATCCTGAGGAAGTCGCGCGCACTTGCGCGCGACTGTCTCGAAGGATGGCCACAAGCTCGGCGTCTGTTTCCATCCTTCGAGACGCGAGCGCGACTTTGTCGCGCTCGCCCTCAGGATGACGACGAGTTTGTTTGACGCTCGCGCATCTAGAGCAGGCAACAACATGAAACTGCGACTGATCAAACTTGCATTACTGTTTCTCCTCGCGGCGACCTGCTTCGCGCGTGCCGAGACGCTGAAGGTTGCGATCTCGCAAAAAGGATTCTGGGATTCCTCCTTCGTCGAGTTCGGCGACATGGCCGGCTTCTTCAAGGAGGTGGGGCTCGAGATCGAGCCGTTCTACACCGACGGCGGCGCCGCCACGTTGACGACGGTTCTCTCAGGCAGCGTCGACATCGGCCTCTCGAACGGTTTGCTCGGCGTGATCGGTGCGTACGCCAAGGGCGCGCCGGTGCGGGTGATCTCGGCGCAGATGACCGGCGCCAACGAACTCTACTGGTACGCGCCCGCCGACAGGGGCATCCGCAGCCTCAAGGATGCCGCCGGCAAGACCATCGCATTTTCCTCGCCCGGCTCGTCCTCGAACCTGATCGCACTCGCGCTCATCAGGAAAGCCGGCGTTGACGCGAAGCTCGTCGCCACCGGCGGCGTGCCGGCGACGCTCACGCAGGTGATGACGGGTCAGATCGACGTCGGCTGGTCGGTCGTGCCGTTCGGCCTGCAGAACGTGGACGATGGCAAGACCGTGATCGTCGCGCGCGTCTCCGACGTGCCGGAACTCGCCGGCCAGACCATCCGCGTCAACATCGCCAGCCCGGACACGCTTGCGCACAAGCGCGATGCGGTCGTTCGTTTCATGCAGGCTTACGCGCGCGCCGTCGACTGGGCCTACCGCGATCCGCGCGCGATCGACCGCTTCGCCGAGAACATGAAGGTGCCGCGCGCGATCGCGCAACGCGCCGTTGACGAGTTCTACCCCAAAGCCGGATTGCAGATCGGAGAGATCCGCGGGCTCGACCGCACTTTGAGGGAAGCGTTGGACTTCAAATATATTGCCGAGCCCAAGACGCCGCAGGACATCGCCGGCCTGTTCGACATCGTTTACCGTCCGCCGCAATAAGTCGGCGCCGCGGCTTTATCTGCCGCCGGCACCGTTATAATGAGTGCGGCAAACCCGCGCCGGTGCAACCATTGGCCCCGTCGCGCGTATATGGGGCGGGAACTTAACCCGCAGCGTCAAAGGGAGTGCCGCGATGCGTCGCCTTGTGACTTTCGTTGTTACCTTATTGGTCGGAACCGTGCCGGCCGCCGCCAATGTTGTCGTGACGGTCGACAAATCGACCCAGCACATGACGGTCGCGGTCGACGGCACGCCGCGCTACAATTTCGTCGTTTCGACCGGCCGCGCCGGCTTCGGCACCCCCAACGGCAGGTACCATCCCGAGCGGCTGGCGCGCACCTATTTTTCCAGGAAATATTACAACTCGCCGATGCCGCACTCGATCTTCTTCCATGGCGGTTATGCCATTCATGGCAGCTACGAAATTTCGCACCTCGGCGGCCCCGCCTCGCACGGCTGCATACGCCTGCATCCGTCGAATGCGGCCGAGCTTTACGCACTGGTGCAGAGGGAAGGCGCGAGCAACACCACGATCGTGGTCACCGGCAGCAACCCGTCCGGCCATCACGCGGAAACGCGCCGGCATGAACGCTCCTACGGCGAAGAGGCCGGAGCCTCCTATTATCAGCAACCGCCCGCTTATCAGCAGGCCCCCGCCTACTCCTATCCGCGCTCCTATGCTCCTTATGGCTACGGCCAGCCCGAGTTTCCCTACTCGCGCGGCTGGTAGGACATCGCCGGGCTCTCGTCCCATAATGGGCGATAGCCACGGGTGACCTGCCATGTCGAATGTCGAAGCCATCCGCAAAGATTTCGCCGAGCGCTTTGGCGAAGATATCCGCGTGGATGCCGATCTAAGCGGCCTCGATGAAATCGCCCGCATTGCCGGCCGTCGCGTGCACCGCCGCTACGACGGGCGCGCGGTCGATCCGGCGCTGCTGCGACTGCTGTGCGCCTGCGCGCTGTCGGCGCCGTCGAAGAGCGACCTGCAACAGCGCGACATCGTCGTGGTGGAGAACCGGACGACGCGCCAAACAATTGCCGATCTGATTCCGGACATGCCCTGGATCGCTCAGGCGCCCGTGTTCCTGGTGTTCTGTGCCAACGGGCGGCGCCTGTCGCAAATCGCGGCGTTGCGCGGCAAGCCGTTCCCCAACGATCATCTCGACCTGCTGTTCAACGCGGCAACCGACGCGGCGCTCGCGCTCGGCAGCTTCATGGACGCCGCGCGCGCGGTGGGGCTCGGCTGCTGTCCGATCAGCGTCATCCGCGATCACGCGGCGCGGATCAGCGAGTTGCTCGCGCTGCCGGAGAAGGTCATCCCCTATGCCGGCCTGTGCGTCGGCTGGCCGGCAACGCCCGGACGGATCAGTCCGCGCCTGCCGCTGGCACTGACCGTGCATCTCGACCGTTTCCGCGAGGATGATCTTCCCGCGCAACTCGCCGCCTACGATGCCCGGCGCGCGGCAATTCAGCCCTATGCGGCGCAACGCGATCCGCAGGTCTGGGGCGAGGCGGCGCACTACGGCTGGTCGGAAGACAAGGCGCGGCAGTACGCGCAGCCGCAGCGCACGGGCTTCGGCGCCTACGTGCGCGCCCGCGGGTTCAATCCCGAATAAGAACTGACACACGCCAAGGCCGGCCGGAATTGTCGCAGTCTGCGGGCCCTGAGCCTGCAACCAAACAGACCGCCGGCGAGTTTATTCCTCGGAAACAGATACCTCCAAAGTTTTGAGGAATGAACATGGCGAAAACTTTCGCCCGCCTGGGCATGCTGTTGGCTACCGCGTGCTGCGCCGGCACCGGTCCGGCGCTTGCGCAGCCGCGCGGCGGTGTGGGGGTGGTCGCCCCGGCACCGCACGTCAGCGCACCCGCCCCGCATATCAGCGCGCCCGCGGTGCCCCACATCAGCGCGCCGGTCGTGCCGCACGTCAGCGCGCCCGTGCCGCACGTGGCGGTTACGCCCCATTTCAATGTCGGCGCGCGCATCAACGCCGCGCCGCAGATCGCAGCGCCGCGCTTTTCGGCCCGGACGCCGAGCGTGCATCAGTTCACGCAGCGCGGGCATAGCTTTGCGCCGCGCAGCTTCGCGCGGCAGACGGTGCATGGCCCGGCGCTGACCCGGCGCAACTTCGGCCGCGTCGTGGGGCGTTCGGTCACCCGCGGAGCTTCGCGCACCATGGCCGGCCGCAACATGGCACGGCACGCGACGCGCACCACCGGCAGGCTTGATCGGTCGGGCGAGCGTGAGCGCGCATTGGCTCGAGGCGATGCGCGTGCCGGCGCGGCTGGCCGTCTGGCACACGAGGGCAATCGCATCATCGAACCCAACAACCGCGAGCGCGTCGCGGAACCGAACGCTCGCAATCGCCCGAACGGAACTCAGCTCGCGGCCGTGAGCCGGCCATTGGGCGAGCGCAACCGCAACGACAACGACCGCCACCGATGGTTTCGCGAGCGGCGCCGATTCCACCACGGCGGCGTCGTCGGCTGGTTCGGCCCGGTGTTCTGGCCCACCGCTTACGACGACGTCTTTGATTACGTGTTCTGGCCGGGTGAATACGACGATTATGGCTTCTGGGCCTACGCCTATGACGATGTGCTCGCGGGTGCTTTCTTCGCGCCGGAGACCGAGGACATATACCCCGGAGACGGGTACGTGGTACGCGGCGGGCGGGGGCGCGCCGCCTCACGCCGGCGCACGCGCGAGGCTACGGTCGGCGCGGGCGGCAGCAGCGACATATGCCGGGTGGATCCGGGCTTGACCCAATGGCCGGTCGAAGAGATCGCGCAGGTCGTCGAGCCCACGCCCGATCAGCAGCGGCTGCTCGACGACGTGAAGGCTGCATCCAGCCGCGCCGCGCAATTGCTGCAAACAGCTTGTCCGACGAGACCGCCTTCGACTCCGCTCGGCCGGCTCGACGCGATGAGCAAGCGGCTGGACGCGATGCTTCAGGCCCTGGACGTGGTACGACCGGCGCTCGCGAAGTTCTACGACTCGCTCAGCGACGAGCAGAAGGCGCGCTTCAACGAAATGGGCCGGCAGCAGTCCGCAAACCAGGGCGTTCCGAACGAGAAGAACGAAGCGCGCGTCTGCGGTGGGCAGGGCCCCGGCATCCTGAGCGATCAGGCCATCGCGCGCATCGAGCGTGACGTTCGCCCGAACGACCAACAGAAGGCCGATCTCGACGCGCTGCGCGATGCGTCCGCCAAGGCGGCTGACGGGCTGCGCGACGCCTGCCCGTCACAAACACCGATCACGCCGGTGGCGCGGCTCGATGCCATGGCCAAACGCATCCAGGCGATGCGCGACGCGATTAATACCGTGCGCCCGGCGCTCGCGAAGTTCTACGACTCGCTTACTGACGAGCAGAAGGCGCACTTCAACATCATGGCGAGGAATCAGTAATCAGTGACCAGTTATCAGTGACCAGAGCCTGATCGTGCTGTCTGGTCACTGATCTCTGATCACTGATCACTCACTATTCGTATTCGCCTTCGATATCCTTGCCAGTGTAGTCCTTCATCATGGCGCAGGCGATGAGCGTGATCACCGCGCACGCCGCGATGTAGATCGCGACCACATAAGGCGTCCTGAACTCGGCGTAGAGCCACGTCGCGATCAACGGTGCGGGGCCGCCGGCGATAACGGAGGCGAGCTGATAGCCGAGCGACGCGCCGCTGTAGCGCAGCCGCCCGGTGAAGGATTCGGCGATCAGCGCCGCCTGCGGTCCGTACATCATGTCGTGCGGCACGAGCGACAGCAGCACCGCGATGAAGATCAGCGCCATAGAGCCGCTGTTGAGCATCCCGAAATAAACGAAGCCGAAGATGCCGACCGTGACCGCGCCCAGCATGTACATCTTCTTGCGCCCGATGCGGTCGGAGATGTGACCCGACAGCGGGATCGAGATGAACGACAGCACCGACGCCGCCAGCACCGCCCACAGCAGGAAGTCGCGGCTGAGCTTGAGCGTTCCGGTGCCGTAGACAAACACGTAGGTGGTGAAGATGTAGAACGGCGCCTGCTCAGCCATGCGCACGAAGGCGGAGAGGATGATCTCCTTGGGATTGCGCTTGATCACCTCCCAGGTGGGCTGTTTCTCCACTTTCTGCTCGGCGACGAGCTTGGAGAAGATCGGTGTCTCGAGAATGCCGAGCCGGATCCAGAGGCCGACCCCCACCAGGAGCAGGCTGAGGAAGAACGGAACCCGCCAGCCCCAGTTAAGGAACTGGTCGCCCGACAGCGCGCTGAAGCCCAGGAACGCCAGGTTCGCGAGGAACAGTCCGCACGGCACGCCGAACTGCGGCCACGAGGCAACGAAGCCGCGATGCTGCGCGGTGCGCGTCCACTCCATGGCGAGCAGCACCGAGCCGCCCCACTCGCCACCCACGCCTACACCCTGGATGAAGCGCAGCACGGTGAGGATGATCGCGCCCCAGATGCCGATGCTCGCGTAGGTGGGCACGAGCGCCACCAGGAAAGTCGCGATGCCCATCAGCAGCAAGGTGGCAATCAGGGTCGCCTTGCGGCCGATGCGGTCGCCGTAATGGCCGAAGATGGCGGCGCCGATCGGGCGGGCGACGAAGCCGACCGCGTAGATGCCGAAGGCGCTCAGCGTGCCCGACAGCGGGTCCTCGTTGGGGAAATAAAGCTTGCCGAACACCACCGCGGTGACGAGGCCGTAGAGGAAGAAGTCGTACCACTCGATCGCGGTCCCGACAGTGCTGGCGATGATCGCCCGCCGCAGTTGTACCGCATGTTCCTCTTCCGAGATGGGAGCTGTGGTAGCCAGTGTGCTTGCCATGTGCGCTCCTCCAGAGCAGTCGATTGTTGGTCTTGCCGACGTGCTGCACTGCACGCGGCTTCCAGCAAAAATCGAGGTGTTTTCAGGTGTCCCCTCTTCGCACGGCAAGATAGCAGAGAGTTACCAAAGCCAAAAGCGAACCTGTTGAATACTCCGTCCCGGCTCACATGGCCGGCAGGCGCGTAGCCGGAGCGTCGCCCCAGGCCACCCAGACGATCGCGGCCATGGCGACCAGCACCAGAGCGGTGAGCGCGACGCAGCCCGGCCAGCCGGCGGCGTTCCAGGCAAGCCCCGGCACGAGGCCGCCGACGCTACCGCCCACGTAGTAACAGCTCACGTAAACGCCGACCGCGGAGGATGCGCCGGTGCGCGCGGTCGCCGTGATGAAGCTCGTGGCGAGCGCCTGGCACAGGAACCCCGCCCCGGCGCAGATGATAAGCGAAAGTACGATGAGCGAGATCGACGGTACGAGAGAGAGCATCAGGCCGGCGATCCAGATGGCGATCACGCCGATCGCCAGCGGCCGCCGCCCGAAGCGCGCCACCAGCCGCCCGGTGAGCGGCGTCACCGCCACGCCTGCGAGATAAACGACGAACAGCGTGCCCAGCAGGGTCGGCGACAGGTTGAACGGCGGCGCCGCCAGATAGAAGCTCACGTAGGTGAAGATCGACATGAAGGTGAACAGCACGCCGAAGCCGCTCGCGTAAGTCGCGGCCAAGCGCGGGTTGCGCAGGTGCGAGAGCATCTGCTTGAGCGCAGCGCCGAGCCCGGCCGAGCGCACGAAGCCGCGCTCCTGCGGCAGCAACAGGGCCACCGCAATCGCGAGAGCGGCGGTCAAGGCGGCGAGCGCGAGGAATGCGCGATGCCAGTCGGCGAGGTCGGCGAGGACGCCGGTGATGAAGCGGCCGAAGAAACCCCCGAAGCTCGTCGCCGAGAGATAGGTTCCGGTGATGCCCACCACCTGCCCGGCCGGCCACTCCTCGCCGATGTAGGCGACGGTCACGACGAAAATCGGCGGAAGCACCAGCCCCTGGACGAAGCGCCAAGCGATCAGCGAGGGAAGATCCGAGGCGATTCCGATCATCACCGTCGGCAGAATGAGCGCAAACATGGCGACCGCGATGACTCGCCGGCGCCCGAGCACGTCGGCGGCGGCTCCGCAAAAAGGCGCGGTGAGCGCGACCGCGAGCGTCGAGGCGGTCAGCGCCGTGCTGATCTGCAGCACGCCGACCGCAAACTCCTGCGACATGAGCGGGAGCACCGCCTGGGGCGCGTAGAGGTTCACGAACGCCGCAAACCCGGCGATCGCCACCGCCACCCGCCGCAGGTCGGTCATTGCGAGCAGGCCGAAGGCCGACGAAGCAATCCAGGCGTCACGTCGTCATTCCTGGATTGCTTCGCTCCGCTCGCAATGAGGCAGCTGATCAATGCGCCATGAGCACCGGCAGACTGGCGTGGGCGAGGATATGGCGGGTGGTGCCGCCGAAGATCATTTGGCGAATCCGGCTCTGGGTGTAGGCGCCCTTGATCAGGAGGTCGCAGCCGAGTTCCCGTGCGCGGGTGAGAATGACGTCGCCGGCGTTGCGGCCACGCTCGGCCTTGAGTGTGATCGCCTCCGTCGGGATCCCATTGAGCTTGAGGGAGCGCGCCATTTGCGAGCCGGTCGGCCCCGGCACCGTCGCACCCTCGACGGTGAGCACGGTTATTTTCTGAGCGCGGCGCAACAGCGGCATGGCAAAGGCGGTCGTGCGTGCCTGCTCGGTCGAGCAGTTCCAGGCGATCAGCACGTTCTCGCCCATTTGCTTCGGCGCTGTCGGCGGCGCGATCAGCACCGGCCGTCCGCTTTCGAACAGACCCGCTTCGAGGGTGAGCATGCGCGGCCCTTGCGGATCGTCGCTCGGGCGCCCGAGCACGATGGCATCGAACACGCGCCCGTAGCTGCCGACCACGTCGTCGCCATCCGGGGCCGCGTCGAACCAGTTCCAGGCGAACGACGGTTTCGTCTCGAGCGAGCGCGGCACTTGGCGGCTCTGCATGAAGCCTTCGAACAGCTGCTGCGCCTGCGTCGCGGCTTCGGCGTCGCGCTGCTTGACCGTGGCCATGGCCATGCCGCTGATCGGGTCCATGGCAACGAAGTTGTCGATTGCCGGCCGCAGCGGGAAACCCTCGATGTAGCTGTCGAACTTCTGAGCCAGCAGCAGCGCGGTTTCCAGAGTCGAGGTCATGAGATCGTGCGGTTCGGTGGGAACCAGAATGGTTTGATAGGGCATAGCCGCCTCCGGGTTCGCCTCTGGTTTCGGGGTACGCTGTCGCGTGCGGCGCCCCCGTTCTGGTTGGCGTCATGATAACCGATGCCGGCGATGTGTAGATAGCGCCCTGCCGGTTGCCTTCGTCCCGGCAAAAATTTTTTTAGGCGGTCGCGGAAACAGGGGTGGGGGCTTCGGCGGCCGGAGCGGGCTCAAAGTGATAATCGCCCGGCGCCGTCTCGTCGCTGCCGCGGGTCCCAGCGACCGGATTGAGCACGGCCGAGAGTACGATGGCGACGGCGAAGTTCACGACCAGCGAATAAAGCGCGGCGTAGCCGGGGACGATCAGGGCGCCGAGAGGAAGGGCGTAAGTGGCCGATTGGAAGCCGGTCGATGCCACCATGACGGTGCCGGTGATCAGCCCCGCCAGCCAACCGGCCATGAGCGCCCACGGATTGAGCCAGCGGGTATAGAGCCCGAGGATGACGGCCGGGATGATTTGGCTGATCCAAACCCCGCCGAGGAGCTGCAACTGGATCGCGTATTGCAACGGGAGAAAAATGATGAAGACGAGCGCGCCGAGCTTAACCACCAGCGACACGATCTTGGCGTTTTGCGCCTCCTGCCGCGGCGTGCAGTCGGGCCGGATGAACGGCAGGTAGATGTTGCGGGTGAACAGGTTTGCGGCCGCAATCGACATGATCGCTGCCGGGACCAGCGCGCCAATGCCGATCGCCGCAAAGGCGACGCCGGCAAACCAGTCCGGGAACGCGTGCAGGATGAGCGCCGGCACCGCGAAGTTCGCTTTGTATTGCGCGAACTGGGGTGCGAACTCGGGCATTTTGTCGATCCCCATGGCGAGCGCCATGAAGCCGGTGAGCGCAAGCAGGCCGAGCATCAGCGAATAGGCGTTGAGATAGGCAGCGTTGCGCCGGATCACGTGGCGGCTGCTCGAGCTCAGGACGCCGGTCACGGAGTGGGGATAGAGAAACAGCGCAAAGGCCGAGCCAAGCGCCAGCGTGGCGTAGGCGGAATAGAGGCCGAGGCTGTTTCCGGTCGGGGACGGGAGTATCAGCTTGTTGGCCGGGATGGCGCTGAACAATTTGCCGTAACCGCCAAGCTCGATCGGGATGACGATCACCATGGCGAGGACGGTGATGTAGATCAGCGTGTCCTTGATGATGGCGATCATCGCCGGGGCGCGCAGCCCGCTCGTGTAGGTGAACGCGGCAAGAATCACGAATGCGATGATGAGCGGGAGGTCCCCCGCCAAGCCGCCGCTGGTCCCGATACCCATGGCGCCGATCACGACCTGAAGGCCGAGGAGTTGGAGCGCGATATACGGCATCGTCGCGACGATGCCGGTCACCGCGACCGCGAGGGCGAGCGAGCGGTTGCCGTAGCGGCCGAGGATGAAATCGGAGGCCGTGATGTAGTTGTGCCTGTGCGCGACCGACCACATCCGCGGGAGGATCAGAAAGACAAGCGGATAAATCATGATGGTGTAGGGGACGGCGAAGAAACCGATGGCGCCGGCGCCGAACACCAATGCGGGCACCGCGACGAACGTGTAGGCCGTGTAGAGGTCGCCGCCGAGCAGAAACCAAGTAATGACGGTACCGAACCGGCGTCCCGCGAGGCCCCATTCGTTCAGCAGGTCGAGGTCGCCGCGGCGCCAATGAGCGGCCATGAAGCCGACGATCGTCACCAAACCGAACAGGATGACGAAGACGATGATGGCGACCCAGTTCATCGCGCCGATCCTTCCTCATTCGCTCCAGTAGTAGAGGAAAATGATCAGGGCCGACGTGATCGGCAGCCACAGGAGCTGATACCAATAGAAGAACGGAAATCCGCCGAGAGTCGGCTCGACCGAGTTGTAGAACGGCACCCACAACAGCGCGATGAACGGCAGCACGAGCAGCCACCGCCACCAGCGAGACAGGGGCTTACGAGAGTTGCTGTCCGTGTTGCCGTTCATGCGCACCTTCGGATCGCCGGGCCGCGGCCGGCAGGCCATGCCGCCCATGCCTTACCAACGGCCCTCACGGTAATATGTTCCGCCGGTCTTTGACTGCGCGCGGCGGACGTGCCAAGCCGGCGAGGGATGCCAAGCCAGCTGTGAAACATGCTTGAATCGCTGAGGAATTTCCTGTCCGACCTGTCCGGCGGCGACAAACGCCAGGATGGCTTTGCGGAAGATGACTACCGTTTGGCGGCCGCCGCGCTACTCGTGCACGTGTGCACGGTCGACGGCGACATCTCGCCCGCCGAGCGCACCCGGCTGCATGACGTGCTCAAACATCGCTTCGATCTCGACGAGGCCGGCACCGCCCGGCTGATCGACGCCGCAATCGCGGCCGACAACGAGGCGGTCGATCTTTATCACTTCACCCATCTCATCAACCGTTCGCTCGACGAGGATGGCCGCCGCCGCATGGTCGAGATGATGTGGGAGATCGTGTTTGCCGACGGGCAGGTGGACGAGTTCGAGGAGAACATCGTCTGGCGCGCCTCCGACCTCCTCGGCATTTCCGCGCGCGACCGCATCGAGCTGCGCCATCAGGTTGCCGGCCGCACACAA
>JAFAUQ010000217.1 GCA_019243195.1 Hyphomicrobiales bacterium | reverse complement strand
GTGCGACCGCCGAGGATGCGAACCGCTGGTGCGAGCGCGCGCACGGTTTGCTGGAAGCCGCCTACGAGGCGCTGGCCGCCCGCTCGGATTGGCAGCGCGAAGAAGAGACCGCCCGCGCTGCCGACGTGCTGCATCATCGCAAGGATTTGCTCACGATCACGCGTCGGCTCGCCCACGCGGGCGAAGGCTCGTTGATGACGCGCATCCACGGCGACTTTCACTTGGGTCAGGTGCTGGTGGCAAGCGGCGAAGCCTACATCATCGACTTCGAAGGCGAGCCGGCGCGCCCGCTCGCGGAGCGCCGCGCCAAGTCGAGCCCGCTGCGCGATGCCGCCGGCCTCCTCCGCTCCTTCGACTACGTCGCGGCGACGATCGTCGAGGGCGACAGCGTGAGCACCGCCTATGTGCCCGAGGAACGCCGCAACGAATTCATCGCCCGCTTCCACATCGGCGTGATCCGCGCCTTCATGTCGGCTTATGGAACAGCCGTGGGCGGGCGGCGTGATCCGGCCAATCGCGCGCTGCTCGATCTCTTCCTCATCGAGAAGGCGGCCTACGAGATCGGCTACGAGGCCGCCAACCGGCCCATGTGGCTGCGCGTGCCGCTCGCCGGGCTCTCGCGATTGCTGCACCGCGTGCTCCGCCACCACCGGAGCCGCCATGGCTGAGAGCGCCGTCGCGCAATTCCGTCCGCTCGACCGCGGCGCGGCCGCGGCGCTGGCGAACGCCACCCATGGCGATCCCTTCGCGGTGCTCGGGCCGCACTGGAGCGAAGCCGGACCGATCGTGCGTGCGTTTCTGCCCGGCGCCCGCAAGGTCGAGGTGCTGACACGCGCCGATCGGGCTCCGCTCGGCCGGCTCGACGCGCGCCATGACTCCGGCCTGTTCGAAGGCTTGGTGCAGCGGACCGATCCTTATCTCCTGCGCATCGAGTGGCCGGGCGGCGTGCAGGAAACCGAGGACTCCTACGCGTTCGGTCTGCTGTTGGGCGATCTCGACTTGCACCTGTTCAACGAGGGCCGGCATTTTGGGCTGGGCGAGACATTCGGCGCGCAGGCGATGACCGTCGACGGCGTGCCGGGCGTGCGCTTTGCCGTGTGGGCGCCGGGCGCGCGCCGCGTCGCGGTGGTCGGCGACTTCAACGCCTGGGACGCGCGGCGCCATCCCATGCGCGTGCGCTACCCGGCGGGCGTGTGGGAATTGTTTGTTCCGCGCATCGGGCCGGGCGAGCGCTACAAATACGACATCATCGGGCCGGACGGCGCGCGTTTGCCGCAGAAGGCGGATCCGGTGGCGCGCCAAGCCGAGCCGCCGCCCGCCACCGCGTCGGTGGTCGCCGACCCGCGTGCTTATCACTGGCACGACGCAGGCTGGATGGCGACGCGCGGCGAACGGCAATCGCCGGCCGCGCCGATCTCGATCCACGAAGTCCATCTCGACTCGTGGTTCCGTGGCGAGCGCACCGGTGCCGACACCGCCTGGGACGAAGCGGCGCGCCGGCTCATCCCCTACGTCGTCGAGATGGGATTTACCCACGTCGAGCTTCTTCCCATCACCGAATATCCGTTCGGCGGATCGTGGGGCTATCAGCCGCTCGGCCTGTTCGCCCCCAGCGGCCGCTTCGGCCCGCCCGAGGGCTTCGCGCGTTTCGTCGATGCCGCGCATGCCGCCGGCATCGGCGTCCTTCTCGATTGGGTGCCGGCGCATTTTCCGACCGATCCGCACGGCCTCGCCCGCTTCGACGGCACGGCGCTCTACGAGCATCTCGACCCGCGCGAAGGCTTCCACCGTGACTGGAACACCTTCATCTATAACTTCGGGCGCCGCGAGGTGCAGGGATTCCTGATCGCGAGCGCGCTGTTCTGGCTCGAGCATTTTCACGTGGACGGGCTGCGCGTCGATGCCGTCGCCTCGATGCTCTACCGCGACTACAGCCGGCGCGAAGGCGAATGGATCCCCAACGTCTACGGCGGCCGCGAGAACCTCGAGGCGGTCGGCTTCATTCGCCATCTCAACGCCGTGATCGGCGAGCGCTGTCAGGGCGCGATCACCGTCGCGGAAGAATCGACCGCCTGGCCCGGCGTGACCAATTCGATCGAGCACGGCGGCCTCGGATTTTCCTACAAATGGAACATGGGCTGGATGCACGACACGTTGCGCTTCATGGCCCGCGACCCGATCCATCGGCCCTATCATCACGACGATATCACGTTCGGGATGCTCTATGCGTTCTCGGAACGCTTCATCCTGCCGCTCTCCCATGACGAAGTCGTGCACGGCAAGGGATCGCTGATCGGCAAAATGCCGGGCGACAACTGGCAGCGCTTCGCCAACCTGCGCGCCTATCTCGCTTTCATGTGGGCGCATCCGGGCAAGAAGCTTTTGTTCATGGGCAACGAGATCGCGCAACAGCACGAATGGAGCCACGACGCGCAGATCGAGTGGCATCTGCTCGATTACCCGGAGCATCAAGGCGTGCAGCGGCTGGTGCGCGACCTCAATCGCATCTACGCCGCCGAACCGGCGCTGCACCGGCTCGATTCCGACGCCAACGGATTCCGCTGGGCGGTCGGCGACGACCGCGCCAACTCGGTCTTCGCGTTTCTCCGCTTCGCCGGCGACGCGCCTCCGATCCTCGCCGTCTCAAACATGACGCCGGTGCCGCGCCGCGACTACCGCATCGGCGTTCCGCGCGCCGGACGCTGGCGCGAAATCATCAACAGCGATTCATCGCTCTACGGCGGCTCCAACGCCGGCAACAGCGGCGGTCTGCATACGAGCGGCGCGGGAGCGCATGGGCACGCGCAGTCGCTCGATCTCCTGCTGCCGCCGCTCGCGACCGTCCTGTTCCGGCACGAAGGCTGAAGCGATGCCGCCGCTTCCCGCGCTCACCGCCGGCACGCCCTACCCGCTCGGCGCCACCTCGGACGGGCTCGGCATCAACTTCGCGGTGTTCTCCGCGCACGCCGAACGCGTCGAGCTTTGTTTGTTCGACCCGTCGGGCCGGCGCGAGATTGCGCGGCTCACCTTGCCTGAATGCACCGACGAAATCTGGCACGGCTATCTGCCCAACGCGCGCGCCGGGCTCATCTACGGCTACCGCGCCCATGGCCCCTACCAGCCGCAAGCCGGCCACCGCTTCAATTCGCACAAACTGCTACTCGATCCTTATGCCCGCCGCATCAGCGGAATCTTGCGCTGGTCGGACGCCTTGTTCGGCTACCGCGTCAACTCGCAGCGCGCCGACCTGTCGTTCGACCGGCGCGACAGCGCGCCCGGCATGATCAAGGCGGTCGTCGCCGACGACGGTTTCAACTGGGGTGACGACCGGCCGCCCAATGTTCCGTGGTCAAACACCGTCGTCTACGAAGCCCACGTACGCGGCCTGACCATGCTGCGCGACGACATCCGCCCCAACGAGCGGGGAACCTTCGCGGCGCTCGCCGACGACCGCGTGATCGATCACCTGCGCCGGCTCGGTATCACCGCTGTCGAATTGATGCCGATCCACGCGTTTGTGCAGGATCGCTACCTGCTGCAGAAGGGATTGCGCAACTATTGGGGCTACAACACGATCGGTTTTTTCGCGATCGAGCCGCGCTATCTCTCCGACGGCTCGATCAATGAAATGCGGGTCGCGGTGCGACGACTGCACGCGGCCGGCATCGAGGTCATTCTCGACGTCGTTTACAACCACACCGCCGAAGGCAGCGAAATGGGCCCGACGTTGTCGTTCCGCGGGCTCGATAACGCAAGCTACTACCGGCTGGTCAACGACAATCCGCGTCACTGCGTCAACGACACCGGCACCGGCAATACCATGAACATGACGCACCCGCGCGTGCTCCAGATGGTGATGGACTCGCTGCGTTACTGGGTGACGGCATTCCACGTGGACGGATTCCGCTTCGATCTCGGCGTCACGCTGGGTCGCGAGTCCTACGGCTTCGACCCCGGCGCGGGATTTTTCGACGCGTTGCGCCAGGATCCCGTGCTCACGCGGGTCAAGCTCATCTCCGAGCCGTGGGATGTCGGTCCGGGCGGTTATCAGCTTGGCAACCATCCACCCGGCTTTGCCCAGTGGAACGATCGCTACCGCAACAACATTCGCAAATTTTGGCGCGGCGATGCCGGCCAGCGCCAGGAGTTCGCCGCGCGTCTCGCCGGGTCCGGCGACATTTTCGACCGTCAGGCCCGTCGTCCGTGGGAATCGATCAACTACATCGCCTCGCATGACGGCTTCACCCTCGCCGATCTCGTCAGCTACTCGCAGCGCCATAACGAAGCCAACCAGGAGGAGGGCGGCGGAGAAGGCTATTCATATAACTGGGGCGTCGAAGGTCCGACCGAAGACAAGCAAATACTGGAAACACGCGGCCGGGTGCAGCGCTCGATGCTGACAACGCTGTTCTTCTCGTTGGGCACGCCCATGTTGCTGGGCGGCGACGAGTTTGGCCGTACCCAGCGCGGCAACGACAACGCCTATTGCCAGGACAACGAAATCTCGTGGTTCGACTGGAAACAGGCCGACTCTCCGGACGGACAAGCGCTGACGGATTTCGTCACCCGTCTGATCGCGCTGCGCCGCGCCTATCCGGTGCTGCGCTCGACCCGTTTCCTGCACGGGCGCCATGTCATGGCACCTGGCGTCAAGGACATCGCCTGGTTCGACGAGCGCGGCGAGACCATCTCGCCCGACGCCTGGAACAATCCGGAACAGCGGGTGATCACGTTGCGGCGCGCCGGGTTCTCCGGCGGTGGCAAGATCGCGATCTTGACGCTGTGCCTCAATCCTTCGGCGGAAAACATCCGGTTTCGTTTGCCTCCGCCGGTGATCCCCGCGCGCATTCTCATCGACAGTGCCAGGCCGGATGTGGCCGAAGCGCCCATCGCCGATAACGAGGTCGAGGTCCTCGCCCGCAGCACGGTCCTGGTCGGCGCGAGCCACGACATTCCGCCGCAATGACGGCCGCGTTCGCCCGCGCGCTGCCGTTCGGGGCCACGTTGATCGGCGAAGGCCGTACGGGCTTTCGTCTGTGGGCCCCGGCGCAGCGCAAAGTCGCGGTGGAGATTGAGAGTCACGGCCTGGTGCCGATGATCCGCACCGATGACGGCTGGTTCACGGCCGAAACGCAATGTGGCGCCGGCGCGCGCTATCGCTATCGGCTCGACGACGGCCGCCTCGTGCCGGATCCTGCTTCGCGTGCGCAGGCGGGCGACGTGCATGGGCCGAGCGTTGTCATCGATCCCGCATGGTACCGCTGGCGCAATACCGACTGGCGTGGCCGTCCGTGGCCGCAAGCCGTGATCTATGAGTTGCACCCGGGTGTGCTCGGCGGATTTCGCGGGGTCGAACGCGAGCTTGCGCGGCTCGCGGCCTTGGGGATCACCGCGGTCGAGCTGATGCCGGTTGCGGCTTTTCCCGGGCGGCGTAACTGGGGCTACGACGGCGTGCTGCCATTCGCGCCGGCAGCGGCTTACGGCACGCCGGAGGATCTCAAGAAGCTGATAGACGCCGCGCACGGCCACGGCCTGATGATGTTTCTCGACGTGGTCTACAATCATTTCGGCCCCGATGGGAATTATCTCGCCGCCTACGCGCCGCAGTTCTTCCGCGACGACATCGCGACGCCGTGGGGTCCCGCGATCGATTTCCGCCGGCCCGAGGTCCGGCGTTTCTTTACCGAGAATGCGCTCTACTGGCTTATGGAATACCGTTTCGACGGCCTTCGCTTCGACGCCGTCCACGCGATTCCCGAACCCGACTGGCTCGACGAAATGGCCGCGCAGGTCCGCGCCACCGTCGAACGCGGACGTCACGTGCATCTCGTGCTCGAGCATGACGGCAACGTGGCAAGTCACCTCGCCGGCGATTTCGACGCACAGTGGAACGACGACGGCCATCACGTGCTGCACGTTCTGCTCACCGGCGAGCACGATGGCTATTACGCCGACTACGCCGATCAACCGGCCGGGCGGCTCGCACGGGTGCTGGCCGAAGGCTTCGCCTATCAGGGCGAGCCGTCGCCGCATCGCGGCGGCAAGCCGCGCGGCACGCCGAGCGGGCATTTGCCGCCGACCGCGTTCGTGCTGTTCCTGCAGAACCACGATCAGATCGGCAACCGCGCGCTGGGTGAGCGCCTCACCATGCTCGCCGAGCCGGCCGCGGTCGAAGCCGCGATCGCCCTCGTGCTGCTCTGCCCGCAGATTCCGCTGTTGTTCATGGGCGAGGAGGTGGCGAGCCGCAACCCCTTTCTTTTCTTCACCGATCATAATGAGCAATTGGCGGAAGCGGTGCGGCAAGGCCGGCAGCGCGAGTTCGCGAGCTTTGCAAGCTTTCTCGCCCGTCAAGGCAGCGCCCTCCCCGATCCCAACGCGATCGAGACATTCGAACGGTCGATACCTCAGCCCGATCCCGAACGCGGCGCGGCGCGCGAAGAACTCTACCGGAAGCTTCTCGCTATCCGGCGCGCCGAGCTGGTGCCGCGGCTTTCCGGCGCGCGGGCGATCGACGCGAAGGCAATTGGACCCGCTGCCGCGCTCGCGCGCTGGCGCCTGAACGACGGCGCCTCGCTCATTCTTGCAACCAATCTCGGCGACGCGCCGGTGAGCTTGCCGCCGCCTGCCGGACGCGTGTTGTTCGCGAGCACGGCCGCTGCCGCAACATCGCTGCAAGGCGGCAATCTTCCGCCCCGTACGACCGTCGCGCTGCTGGAGCCCGCGTCGTGAGCGACGCGGCGGTGCGCGACCTCGCGCGGGCCGCGGGAATCGCGGTCGAATGGGAAGATTACGCGGGCGAGCCCCGCCGCGTCTCTGTCGCGGTGTTGCGCCGGATTCTCGCCGCGCTCGGCCTGCCGTGTGACAGCGCCGATGACCTTCGCCACAGCCGGGAGGCGGCGCGCGCCACCACGGGCAGGAGCGCGTCGCCCATGATCACGGCGAGCGTCGGTGAACCCATTGCCTTTGCGGACGCGGGCGCTCTGCGTGCGCCGGCACGCCTGACCTATGAGGACGGCGGCACGGCCGACGTGCGGCCGCAGCAATCATGTGGCGGACAATGGCTGCTGCCGCCGATCGCGACGCCCGGCTATCACCGCCTCGATTTCGGCGAGCGCAGCGTAAATCTCGCGGTCGCGCCGGCGCAATGCGTCACGGTCAATGCCCTTGCTCGCGGCGAGCGCGTCTGGGGACTGGCCGCGCAACTCTACGGCCTGCGCCGCGTCGGCGACGGCGGCATCGGCGACACGGGGGCGCTCACCGCGCTCGCAAAAGCGGCGGCGCGCCACGGCGCCGACGCCATCGCGATCAGCCCGGCCCACGCGGGGTTCACCGCCGATCCCGGACGCTACCGCCCCTACTCTCCATCGAGCCGGCTGTTTCTCAATCCGCTGCACGCCGACCCGCGGCTGCCGTTCGGCGACGCCGCGGTTGAAAACGCAATCGACACCCTCGGGCTTGCCGCCGAATTTGCCCGGCTCGAAGCTGCCCCGCTGATCGACTGGCCGGCCGCCGGGCGCGCCAAGCTCAAGCTCCTGCGGCGTTTGTTTGATGAATTTGCCGATGCGTCGGACGGCGCCGGTGGCCTCGCGCCCGACTTTGCCGCATTCCGCGCGGCCGGCGGCGAGTTGTTGCAGTTGCATGCGCGGTTCGAGGCGCTGCACGCCGACCGCCTTGCCGCCGATCCTCAGGCTTGGTCCTGGCGTGACTGGCCCGCGCCCTTGCGCGATCCGACGAGCGCCGCCGTCGAGAAATTTGCCGCCCGGCACCCGCGCGAGATCTTGTTTCATTATTTTCTGCAGTGGCTCGCCGAGCGCTCGTTCGCGGCGGCGCAGAAATCGGCGGTCGACGCCGGCATGCGCATCGGGCTGATCGGCGATCTGGCGGTCGGCATGGAGAGCAGCGGCAGTCACGCCTGGAGCCGGCAGGCCGATATTCTGGTCGGGATCGAAGTCGGCGCGCCGCCCGATCTGTTCAACGCGCGCGGCCAGAACTGGGGCCTCACCGCGTTTTCCCCGCGCGCGCTCGTCGCCGGCGGTTTTGCGCCGTTCATCGCGACTTTGCGCGCCGGCATGCGCAACGCCGGCGGCCTGCGCATCGACCACGCCATGTCGCTCACCCGGCTGTGGCTGATCCCCGAGGGCGCGCGGCCCGACGAGGGTGCCTATCTCGCGTACCCGCTCGACGATCTGCTGCGGCTTGCCGCGCTCGAGTCCTGGCGCCACCGGGCGATCGTCATCGGCGAGGATCTCGGCACCGTGCCGGCCGGCTTTCGCGAACGCCTGGCGCAAGCCGGCATCGACGGCATGCGCGTGCTGTGGTTCGAGCAGAAAGACGGGCGCTTCCTTGCGCCCAAACGATGGGACCGAACCGCGGTCGCCATGCCCACGACCCACGACCTGCCGACAGTCGCCGGCTGGTGGCGCGGCGCGGACATCGGGACGCGCGCCGCTCTCGGCCTTCTCGGCGAGCCGCCTGAGCGGGTCCGCCGCGCGCGCGGCAAGGAGCGCACGGCGCTCTGGCGCGCGTTCCGCACCGCGGGCGTCGCGTCGGGAAGACAGCCGGCGCCGCGTACGCCGGAACGGGCGATCGACGCCGCGCTGAGCTTCGTCGCAGCGACGCCGGCGCCGCTCGCGATCGTTCCGCTCGAGGACGCGCTCGGCGTTGCCGACCAGCCGAACGTCCCCGGCACGATCGACGAGCATCCGAATTGGCGCCGCCGCGCGCCGGCTGCGGCGGACGTGATGCTCGAGGCGCCCGAGGTCGCGGCGCGCCTCGGCATCGTCGACCGGCAGCGGCAATCATGAGCGCGCCGCGCGCCACGCTGCGCCTGCAGTTTCACAAGGATTTCACCTTCGCGGATGCGGCACGCCTCGTCCCGTATTTCTCCGCGCTCGGCATCAGCCACGTCTACGCCTCGCCGATTCTCACCGCCCGCCCCGGCTCGCTGCACGGCTATGACGTGATCGACCCGACGCGGATCAATCCGGAGATCGGCGGTGAGGGCGGGTTGCGCGAGCTGGTGGCGGCGCTGCGGCGCGCCGACCTCGGCCTCGTCGTCGATATCGTGCCGAACCACATGGCGGCCGGCGCTGGGAACGCCTGGTGGTGGGACGTGCTGCAGAACGGCCGAACGAGTGCCCATGCGCATTATTTCGACATCGATTGGGAGCCAGACGACCGCGAGCTGCACGGAAAAATACTTGTGCCGGTTCTCGGCCGCTCCTGCGCCGAAGCATTGGGCGCGGGCGAAATCAAACTCACCCACGACGCGTCGCGCGGTTGCGTCATCAAATATTTCGAGCACGCATTTCCGGTCGCGCGCGCGGACTGGAACGAAATCGAGCGCGCGGGACTAGCCGCCTACGATCCGGCTGATGCCGATGGCCGCGACCGTTTAGCCGCGTTGCTCGCGCGCCAACACTATCGTTTGGCTTATTGGCGCGTCGCCAACGACGAGATCAACTGGCGGCGGTTCTTCGATATCAACGAGCTTATCGGCGTCAAGGTCGAGCACGACGACGTATTCGAAGCGACTCACGCCGCCATCCTGCGCCTCTATGCGGAAGGGCTGATCGACGGCGTGCGGGTCGACCATATCGATGGCCTCGCCCACCCCGGCGACTACGGCCGCAAGCTGCGCGAGCGCCTGGCCGATCTGGGCTCCCAGCGACCGGAACACGCGCCGACCGGCCCCGCTTACATCGTGGTCGAAAAAATCCTCGGCCCCGGCGAACGTCTGCGCGCCGATTGGGCCTGCGACGGGACCAGCGGCTATGATTTCATGGATCAGGTCAGCGCCGTGCTGCACGATGGCGCCGCGCAGCAGCGGCTCGCCGCCTTGTGGGCGAAGGTGAGCGGCCGTTCGCCGTCGTTTGCGGTCGAAGCCGAGGCGAGCCGCCGGGAAATTCTCGACCGCAGCTTCACCGCGCAGCTCAACGCCACCGCGCGGGCGTTCCATCGGCTCGCGCGCGCGTGCGGCGTGGACGTGAGCCGGCCGGCGATCCGGCGGGCGCTCGTCGAAATCCTCGCGCATTTTCCGGTCTATCGCCTCTACACGCGACCCGCGCGGCGATCGGAGGAGGATCTGTTATTTCTCGATCGCGTGCGCCAGGCTGCCGTCGCCACGTGTTTGCCGGGTGATCGGCCGGTTGTCGAACTTGTGGCCACATGGCTCGGCGGCGAAACATCCCCGGGCGCGGATCAAACATTGCATGCGCGCGCGCTTACCGCCTTTCACCAGCTCAGCGCGCCGGTTGCCGCCAAGGCGGTGGAGGACACGGCCTTCTACCGCTACGGCGCGGCCCTTTCGCGTATCGATGTCGGTTTCGACCCGAGTCGTTTCGCCGCCACGCCCGACGATTTTCATGCGCAAGCGCGGGCGCGCCGCGAATATTTTCCGTCGTCGATGCTGGCGACGGCCACGCACGATCATAAGCGCGGCGAGGACGTGCGCGCGCGCTTGGCGGTCTTAAGCGAAATCCCCGGTGAATGGGCGGCGGCGCTGGAGCGCTGGCTCGCGCGGAGCGCGTCGCTGTGCGAGGCCGTTGGTGGCGCACCGGCGCCGCACCCGCGTGACATCGCGCTTCTGTTGCAGACGATCGTCGGCGCCTGGCCGCCCAGCCTCACGCTCGACGATGCTCCGGGTCTGCAGGAATTTGCCGAGCGCCTCGCCGGCTGGCAACAGAAGGCGTTGCGCGAGGCAAAGCTCGCGACCGACTGGATCGCGCCCAACGAAGCCTACGAGTCGGCCGCGCGCAATTTCCTGATGCGCTTGCTTGCGGGCGAAGCCGACCTGCTGCCCGACATCGCACGGTTCGCGCAACGGATTGCCCCGGCCGGCGCGGCCAACGGCCTTGCGCAAACATTGCTCAAGCTCACCGCTCCGGGCGTTCCCGACATTTATCAGGGCACCGACTACTGGGACCTGAGCCTCGTCGATCCCGACAACCGCCGCCCGGTCGATTTTGCCGCGCGCATGGCGAGTCTCGACGAGAGTGGGTTCGACGCTCTTGCGGCGACTTGGCGCGACGGCCGTATCAAACAAGCGGTGATTGCACGCACGCTCGCCGTGCGTCGCGCCGCGCCGCGCCTGTTCGCCGAGGGAAGCTACGTCCCGATCGACGTGCGCGGTCCGCTTGCACGGCACGTGCTCGCCTTCGCCCGCATCCTCGATGACACGATCACTGTCACGGTCGTTTGCCGCCTGACCGTCGCCCTGCTCGCGGACGACAGCCTTGCCATCCAGCGTCTGCGCTGGAGTGGGACGCGGCTGGTTCTGCCGCCGCAATGCCGCGATGCACAATGGCGGGATGTGTTTGCTGGCGCGGATTGCCGGCACGATCCGGCCGATCTGGCAGCGATTCTGCCGCACTTGACGATCGCGCTGCTGGGTACGCAACGTCATAAGTGAGATTGATGCACTGCAACAAACAAGAAGGCGTTAAAGCGTCATTTCTGTATTTGGCAAATTTTGCTGGAATACCAGGCAAAGCCATGACATTGCTTACGGGCTGAGGATCGAATCAGTTCGCGGCGGCGTGGAACGCAGACACGCAGTTGAGAACGCACGGGAGCCGGGGGAAAGCCGGGGGCTAGCCCAAAAGCGGAAATCCGAAGGATAACGGCCACTGCCTCACGGTGCGTAGGCAGCGAAACGTGGCCAGCCGGAGTTGCGACCGGCCCGCGAAATTCGATCGACCCTTCATGCCCGGCCTCGTGCCGGGCATGATGTTTTTCGTCAACGCAGCAAACACAACCGTCACCCTGGGGAGCTCGGCGCGCCTTTCGCGCCGAGCGTCTCGAAGGGTGGAAGCAAACTCCGAGCGTGTTTCCGTCCTTCGAGACGCGCGCCTTCGGCGCGCTCCTCAGGATGATGGTTGTCTTTGCTGCTTGCGCCTACAAACAATCATTGCGAGGCGCGCGAAGCGCGACGAAGGCCTTGGGTGGGCTAAGGCGGAGGGCAGCGACGCCGTGCTCACCAACGATGACTGTTTTGTTTTTGTGCGTGGCATCCACGTCTTGGGGACAAACAAGTTTGAACAACAGCAAACACAGACGTCACCCTGAGGGGGCCGCTCGCGTTTGCGAGCGGCCGTCTCGAAGGGTGGCCGCAAACTCGGAGCTTGCTTCCATCCTTCCAGACGCGAGCGCGACGAAGTCGCGCTCGCTCCTCAGTCTACATGTCCGATGCGAGCAGAAGCGAGCGGCCTCGGCGCGTGCGATACGAGGGTTGCGCCGGACGGGCCGGCGCCGAGCCTCAAGCATGGGAGACCGCTCATGGACGAGCATACCCTCTACGTCGGACTGGATAC
>JAFAUQ010000263.1 GCA_019243195.1 Hyphomicrobiales bacterium | reverse complement strand
TGAAAATGATTCCCGTTGTGGTGTTGACGTCGTCGAAAGAAGAAAAGGACATGATCGCAAGCTACCAACTGGGCGTAAATGCCTATGTGGTAAAGCCGGTCGACTTTCACGAATTTGTGAATGCCGTCAGGGAGTTGGGCGTTTTCTGGGCGGTGATCAACGAGCCGCCGCCGGGTAGCATAAGAAAATGAGCCAGCCTCCTCTCCGGGTTCTGTTGTTGGAGGACGACCCGAGCGATGCCGGGCTGATCCAAGGCCTGCTTGAAGCGGACGGCTTCGTGTGCGAGACCAATCGCGTGCAAACGCGGGCCGAGTTCGCCGCTGCGCTGGAAAATCCCGAGATCGACCTCATTCTGGCAGACCACAAGCTTCCTTCGTTCGATGGGTTTTCCGCGCTGAACCTCGCCTCGAGCGCGCGCCCCGATCTGCCCTTCATCTTTGTCTCCGGCAGCCTCGGCGAGGAACTGGCGATCGAGGCGCTCAAGATCGGGGCTACCGATTATGTCCTGAAAACCCGCCTGTCGCGACTCGTTCCCGCGGTCCATCGGGCGCTGCGCGAAAGGCAACAAAACGCGGAGCGCACCCGCGCGGAAGCGCTGTTGGCCGGCGAGAAACGCATCCTCGAGCTCCTCGCGCGAGGAAATTCGCTGTCAGACATACTCGCCGAATTGTGCCGACTAGTCGAGGAGCAAACGAGCGGAGCACTGGCATCGGTGTTGTTGCTCGACGGCGATCGCTTGCGACACGGCGGCGCGCCAAGCCTGCCAAAGGCCTACACCGAGGCGATCGATGGCGGCGTGATCGGGCCGTGCGCGGGCTCGTGCGGAACGGCCGCCTACCGCGGCGATCAAGTCATCGTCGAGGATATCGCCACCGATCCGTTGTGGGCGGAATATCGTGATGTCGCCCTGCCGCATTCACTGCGTGCCTGCTGGTCGACGCCGATCTTCTCCTCGCAGGGCAAGGTGATAGCGACATTCGCCATGTACTATCGCGAGCCCCGCCGGCCCAGCCCGCGCGATCAGGAGATCATCGAGCAGATCACGCATCTCGCGGGCGTTGCGATCGAACGCAAGATCATCGAGGAGAAGCTTCAGCGAAACGAGTATTACCTCGCGGAAGCGCAGAGGTTGACGCACACTGGCAGCTGGACTCTCAACAATGCCGGCGAAGTCTACTGGTCGGAGGAAACGTTCCGGATTTGGGCGTTCGATCCGCAACACGCGGTCCCGGATCGCGAGACAATCCTGCAGCGCGTCCATGCGGAGGATCGCGACCGCGTGCGCGAACGCGGCACCAAGGTGGCACACGAGGGCGGCGACTATGTCGAAGAGTTCAGGATTGTGCGGCCGGATGGGACGGTCCGACACATCCATGCGGTCGCCCGCCCGATCTTCAATCCGAACGGAGAGCTGGTCGAGGTGGTCGGAACCCATGTCGATGTGACCGAACGCAAGCATGCCGAGGCGGAGCGCGAGAGACTACGCGAGCTGGAAGCGGACCTCGCGCGTCTCAACCGCGTGAGCATGATGGGGGAATTGGCGGCCTCGCTCGCCCACGAAATAAAGCAGCCGATCACCGGCGCGGTGCTCAGTGCGCATTCCACCGTGCGCTATCTGGAAGGCGAGGCGCCGCGCGTGAAGGAGGCCTCCAAATCGGCCTCGACAATGGTCAGAAGCGTGACGCGCGCCGCCGACATCATCGACCGGGTTCGCTCGCTCTACGGGCGCGGCACCTCGGAACGAGAGGTCGTTGACGTCAATGAAGTCGTTCGCGAGATCGCCGCGCTTCTGCGTGACACCGCGATGCGCAGCTCGGTTGCAATCCACACCAAGCTCGACCCCGGACTTCGGGCGGCTACGGCCGATCGGATTCAGCTGCAACAGGTGTTGATGAACCTCATGCTCAACGGCATCGAGGCGATGAAAGGCGGCCGGGGCGATCTGAGCGTTGCGTCGGGGCCGGGCGAGGCTGGTCATCTGCTCGTCTCGGTGACCGATTCCGGTCCTGGCCTTCCTGCCGGGGAAAGCGAGCGCATATTCGAGGCGTTCTTTACCACCAAGCCGCAGGGCAGCGGCATGGGCCTCTCGATCAGCCGCCGGATCGTCGAAGGGCATGGCGGTCGTTTATGGGCGAGTTCCAATCCGGGCCGCGGCGCGACGTTTCAGTTCACCCTGCCGACAAACCCGGTAGAAGGCTCCGCCGGCTGACCCGCTGCGCCCTTCCCGCCCACGCTTTTCCAAATATTCTCCTGACCGCCGCAATTTCTCGCAAGCGGTCGTTCGATTCTCAAATTAGCTTCCCTCCGCGTCCATGGTCCCCGCCGTGCACCGTCTCGTCCGAGTAATCGGCCGTCAGCGCGACGGAAAGTTCCCATCCCACACAAGTCGGCGCCGGCGATGCACGTCCTGGTTACAAGACGAAGGTATCAGTGCCGCGAGACATCAGTTGGAATGGTTCGCAGAGGTTTAGGGAATTATTCAGACGATATTCAGTGAGGTGGTCTGGCAGCATGAGTTGTGCGCATCGACGGGGTGAGCGGCCCTCATGCATGTCAGACGACGCTGAGACAAGCAAATAAACGTGATCTCCCTTTCGGAAACGTGCGTCGATAACAACTCACCCCGTGCAAACCAAAGGAGCGTGTCATGAAGAAGATCGCAGTCGTTTTCGCCACATTCGCGGTGCTGGCAGGAACGCAGGCCTTCGCCCGCAGCAGCCATCAGCATCAGCAGTCCTGGACCCAGCAGCAGGCCGGTGCGGGGTACTACGACCCGGCGAACGTTCGGCCCGGCGATGTCCCGTTCGGTCTCTGAGCCGATCGCCGCCTTCGACGTATATGCGCCTGCGCGGGCGCATATACTCTGAGGCCAATCATGAGATAACCGCAAAAAACAAAAGCCGGACGCCTGATAATTAACTCGCTTGCCGGCCGCTCATTCTGCCAGATGCGGAGTGCCGAGAGATGCGAAAGACGATCCTCGCCTTGACGGTCGCGCTCGCCCCGGCGCTCGCCGGCTGCGGCGAGGGCAAGTCGCAGCAGCAGGCCGCGGCGCCCCCGCCGCCCGCGGTCACGATTGCAAAGCCGGTCAGCAAAAGCGTCGCCGACCGCGACGAATATGTCGGCCGCTTCGTCGCCATCGAATCGGTCGAGACGCGGGCGCGCGTATCCGGCTATCTCGACGCCATTCACTTTCACGATGGTGAAATGGTCAGGCAGGGCGATCTGCTCTTCACCATCGACCGCCGGCCGTTCGAAATCGCGTTCGCGCAGGCGCAAGCGGCGCTCGAACAGGCGAGAGCCAACCTGGCGTTCGCGCAAAGAGATCTCACGCGTGCCCAGGGTCTCGGCATCGGCACGGTGATCACCCAGCAGACCTTCGATCAGCGCACGCAGGCCGAGCGGGCGGCGCGGGCGTCCGTCGCCGCGCAGGAGGCGGCGGTGCGCCAGGCCGCGCTCGATCTCGAGTTTACCGAATTGCGCGCGCCGGTGTCGGGGCGGGTCGGCGACCGGCGCGTGTCGATCGGCAATCTCGTCACCGGCGGGACTTCCGGCAGCACCACCTTGCTCGCCACCATCGAGTCGCTTGATCCGATCCGCTTCGAGTTCACCGTCGATGAGGCTTCGTATCTGCGCTACGCCCGCCTTTATCAGGGCAGCGCGGCAGCCGCCGACCGCGGCCTGACCGTGCCGGTCCGGCTCAAGCTGATCGACGAGACCGCATTTTCGCACGAAGGCCATATCGATTTTGTCGACAACACGGTCGACCGCGCGTACGGCACCGTGCGGGCGCGCGCCGTGTTCGCCAATCCCGGCGGCATTTTCCTGCCTGGAATGTTCGCGCGGGTTCAGGTGGCCGCGGCGCCGCCGAAGACTGCGTTGCTCGTGCCCGAGGGCGCCATCGGCTCCGAGCAGGCGCGCAAATTCGTGCTGGTGGTGGACGACGAGAGCGTCGCGCGGCCGCGCTACGTCACGCTCGGGCCGGTCGTCGACGGGTTGCGCGTCATCACCGGCGGCCTCACGGCGGACGACAACGTCATCGTCAACGGGCTGGTGCGGGCGCGCGCGGGCACGAAGGTCGCCGCCCAGAAGGCAACGACTGCGGCGCTGGGCGACGCCCGGCCGAGCGCGAACTGACGCCGGGGAGCGTGCCGTGCGCCTCTCCCATTTCTTCATCGATCGGCCGATTTTTGCCGCAGTCATTTCGATCCTGTTTGTGATTGTCGGCGCCGTGGCGGTCGGAAGGCTCCCGGTCGCGCAATATCCCGACATTGCGCCGCCCGTCGTGCGCGTAAGCGGCCAGTATCCCGGCGCCAGCGCCGACGTGGTCGCCGATACCGTTGTCGCGCCGCTCGAGCAGCAGATCAACGGCGTCGAAAACATGCTCTATATCACCTCCAATTCGACGGGGGACGGCCGCTTCCAGATCGATGTGACGTTCGACCTTGGCACCAATCTCGATATCGCCCAGGTGCAAGTGCAGAACCGGGTTGCGATTGCGCAACCGCGCATTCCGGTAGATGTGCGCAACATCGGCGTCACCACCGCCAAGGCTTCGCCCGACGTGATGATGGTCGTCAACCTGTATTCGCCCGACAAGTCGCGCGACACTCTGTTTATGTCGAATTACGCAACCGTCGAAATTATCGACGAGCTCAACCGCATCTACGGGGTCGGATCTATCACCGTATTCGGTGCGCGCGACTACGCGATGCGCGTCTGGCTCGATCCCGACCGCCTGCAGTCGCTAGGCCTGACCACCACCGACGTGGTTGGCGCCCTGCAGGGGCAAAACGTGCAGGTCGCGTCGGGCGTGCTCAATCAGCCGCCGGTCAACCAGGGGCGCGCATTCCAGATCGCGGTTCGCACGCTCGGGCGCCTGATCGATCCCGCCGAGTTCGGCAAGATCGTGGTGAAACAAGGCGCCGCCTCGGTGGTGCGCCTCCAGGATATCGGCCGGGTCGAGCTTGCGGCTTCGGACTACACCACCAATTCCTATCTCAATTCCGATCCGGCGATCGCGCTTGTCGTCTATCAGCTCCCGGGGTCGAACGCGACGGCCGCCGCCGCCAAGATCAAGGAGACGATGGCGAGGCTGTCGCAGAGTTTCCCTCCCGGACTGAAGTACGGGATCGTCTATAATCCGACCGAGTTCATCCAGCAGTCCGTCGATGCCGTGGTCGAAACGATCGCCGAGGCGATCGTGCTGGTCGTCCTGGTCGTCATCCTGTTCCTGCAGACGTGGCGCGCCGCCATCATTCCGATCGTGGCGATACCGGTATCGCTCGTCGGCACGTTTTTCTTCATGGGCGTATTCGGGTTCTCGATCAACAATCTGTCGCTGTTCGGGCTCGTGCTCGCGATCGGCATCGTCGTCGACGACGCGATCGTCGTGGTGGAGAACGTGGAGCGCAACATCGAGGCCGGTTTCAAGCCGCGCGAGGCCGCCCATCGCAGCATGGACGAGGTGGGTTCCGCCTTGATCGCGATCGCGCTGGTCCTGTGCGCGGTTTTCGTTCCCGCCGCCTTCATCACCGGGCTGTCGGGCCAATTCTATCGGCAATTCGCGCTGACCATCGCTGGCGCGACGGTGATTTCGCTCGTGGTCTCGCTGACGCTTTCGCCGGCGATGTGCGCGCTGCTGCTCAAACCACGTGCGCAGCGTCAACGCGACCGATGGTGGACGCGCCCGATCAACGTTTTCTTCCGCGGCTTCAACGGCGGGTTTGAAGCGATGGCGCGCGGCTACGGCTGGCTCACGGCGCGGATCGTGCGGTTTGCCGTCGTTATGCTCGCCGTCTACGCCGGCGTGATCGCATTTGGCCTTAACGAATTTCGCAAGACGCCGGTCGGCTTCATCCCGCAGGTCGATCAGGGTTATCTGATCATCGTGTCGCAGCTTCCGCCGGGAGCGTCGCTGGCGCGCACCGATGAGGTAAACCGGCGCGTGGTTGACATCGCCAAGAAGGTGCCCGGGATCACCAACGCGGTGAGCTTGGTGGGATTTTCCGGCGCCACTTTCACCAATGCTTCCAACTCGGGCACCGCCTTCGTGGCGCTCGAACCGTTCGAGCAGCGCAAGAAGGATCCGCAGAAATCGGCCGCGGCGATCCGCAATGCCCTGCTGCAGAAGCTCTCCGTTATTCAGGAGGCGCTCGTTCTCGTCATCGTTCCGCCGTCGGTGCGCGGCATCGGCACTGCCGGCGGCTTCCGCATGATGGTCGAGGATCGCGCCGGCCGCGGACCCGAGGCGCTGCAGGCGGCGGTGCAAGCCCTCACCGGCGCCGCCGCCAAGGATCCTTCGGTGCGGCAGGTGTTTTCGCTGTTCGAAAGCTCGACGCCGCAGCTTTATCTCGACCTGGACCGTGAAAAGGCCGAGCGGCTCGGCATCAGTTTGCCGGAAGTGTTCAACACGCTTCAGACCTACGTCGGCTCGTACTACATCAACGACTTCAACCTGCTGGGACGCACCTTCCGGGTCACCGCCCAGGCGGACAGCGAGTTCCGCCTCGACGCCAGCGACGTGCTTCAGCTTCGGGTGCGCAACCTCAGCGGAGGCACGGTGCCGCTCGGCTCATTCACGACCGTCAATGACACCACCGGGCCTTACCGCGTGCCGCGCTACAATCTCTACCCCGCTGCCGAAGTCGACGGCATTCCGGCGCCGGGCTACTCGCAGGGCCAAGCCATCGACGCCATGCAGCGGCTTGCCGCCGGGACGCTGCCCGCAGGCTTCACTTACGAGTGGACCAATCTCGCCTTCCAGCAACTGCGCGCGGAGAACACCGCGGCGTTTACCTTCGCTCTCGCAGTGGTGTTCGTATTCCTGGTGCTCGCGGCGCAATACGAGAGCGTGACGCTGCCGCTCGCCGTGATCCTGATCGTTCCCATGTGCCTCGTTGCGTCGATCACCGGGGTGCTGCTGCGCGGCCAGGACAACAACATCCTCACCCAGGTCGGCTTCGTCGTGCTGATCGGTCTCGCGGCGAAAAACGCGATCCTCATCGTCGAGTTCGCCAAGCAGCTCGAGGACGAGGGCCGCGACCGCTGGGCCGCGGCGGCGGAAGCGGCGCGACGGCGCCTGCGCCCGATCCTGATGACATCGTTCGCTTTCATCTTGGGCGTCGTGCCGCTGGCCTGGGCGACCGGCGCCGGTTCCGAGTTGCGCCAGGCGCTCGGCACCGCGGTTTTCGCCGGCATGATCGGCGTCACCACGTTCGGGTTGATATTCACGCCCGTGTTCTATGTCATTTGCCGCTGGCTCGCCGCGCGCGGGCGCAAGCAGGAGCCCGCGTTGGCGCCGGCCGCGACGCCGGCGGAATGATGCGGCGACGCTACGTCAATTCATACTAAAGTATTGCGAAAGCAGTCGCGGGTACCAATTGGCCGCAACCGCAATCCAGATCAGACTTAGACGTTTGCCGAGAGGAGGAGATCATGAGACTTCGTGCCACCGCGCAAGCTCTAGCTGCCCTAGGTGTTTGCGCCGCCATTGCCGTTTGCACGCTATATGTCACCAAATCCACGGCACAGACCGCCAAGGACCCCGAGCCACAGGCGGAGAGTAATGCCTCTCCGATCTACGGCGTCACAATTCCGGCCGGGTACCGCGACTGGCATGTCATCTCAGTCCGCCGACTGACGGGAGACGGAGGCAAACAAAAGCAGTTGCGGGCCCAGTTGGGCAACGACATTGCAATCAAAGCATTTCGTGAAAAGACGCTCCCGTTTCCGGACGGCGCAATGATTGCCGCGCTCCATTGGACCGAAGTTTCGGCAGACGCAGACGACAAAGTGTTAGCCGCAGGTTTTCCCGACGCCGGCCTTCAATCTTCCTTTGCCGGGCCCGCCCTGAATGCTCAGTTCATGATCAAGGACTCAAAAAAGTACACCGCGTCCGGCGGCTGGGGATACGCCGACTTCACGAAGGGAAAGCCCGGCAATGAGGCGCTGCACAAGACCTGCTTTCCCTGTCACGCGCCGGCAAAAGATCGCGACTACATCTTCACGCGCTACGCCCCTACGCCGGGAATTGAATAGCACTCGATTGGGCCAAACCAGTTTTAAGGCGGAAGGCATCTCAGGAGCGAAGGAGCAACGGATGGCTCACATGGTCGCAGACGTCCTGGTCGGCGTGCTCGAACAAATCGGCGTTCGGCAGATCTTCGGCCTGATCGGCGATTCCCTCAACCCGTTGGGCGATGCCGTTCGCCGCAGCAACATCGAGTGGGTCGGGGTCCGGCATGAGGAGGGAGGGGCACTCGCCGCTGCAGGACAAGCCAAGTTGACTGGCCGTCTCGGCGTGTGTTGCGGCACGACCGGTCCCGGCAGCACGCACCTTGTCGCCGGCCTTTATGAAGCGGCCCGCGACCACGCGCCGGTTCTGGCCCTTTCCGGCGACATGGTGAGCAAGCTGCGAGGCACCGACTTTTTCCAGGCGACCGAGCCGGATTTGCTGTTCCGCGATGTCTCGCTCTATACCGAAACCATCACCTCCGCGGCGCAGGCGCCGGCACTCATTCATCAGGCGATCGCGGCCGCTTATGCGGGCCGCGGCGTCGCACACCTGACGCTACCGCTCGATGTAATGGCTGCCAAGGCCGAAGGCGCCGTTTCGAGCGTTGCGACACTGAGACCGTATCCCGAGTTCGCGGCCAGCGCCGAAGACATCACCATGATGGCTCGCCGGATCGATGCGGCCGAGAACGTCGTCATCATGTGCGGCAACGGAAGCCACGGCGCCGCAGACGAGCTGCGGGCGCTCTCGGATCGGCTCAAAGCCCCTTTGATCCACTCGTTCAAAGGCAAGGACATCATGCCGTTTGACGACCCGCATTGGATGGGCGGCATCGGCATGATCGGCACGAAGCCTGTCTACCACGCCATCATGCACTGTGACCTGCTCTTGATGCTCGGTACCGACTACCCCTTTTCGGAATTTCTGCCGCACAAGGGCGCTGTCATCCAAGTCGACGAAAGGGCGGCCGTGCTCGGACGCCGAACCCCGACCGCACTCGGCGTCAGGGGATCGGTGCGGCCAACCGTGCAGCTCTTGCTCGATAAGGTCGCCGCCAAGAGCGACGGCGGTTTTTTCCAACGAGTGACAAGCGAACGTCACAAGTGGAACGAAATGCTGGATAAGCAGGCGGACCCGCAACGCAGCCGAGACCGTATCCATCCGCAGGCGGTGGCGCGGGCGGTGAGCGACGCCGCCAAAAAAGATGCCGTGTTCGTCATCGACGTAGGCATAAACACGCTGTGGTCCGGCAACTGGATTCGCCAGAGTGGATCGCAGCGGATCCTCGGTTCCTTCAACAACGCCGCCGTCGGGACGTCGCTCGGTCAGGCCAACGGCATCCAGGCGCTCGATCGCTCGCGCCAAGTTATCGTCCTGACCGGCGACGGCGGTTTCAACATGTTGATGGGCGAGTTCATGACGGCGGTGCACCACAAGCTGCCGGTGAAAGTCATCATCTACAACAATTCCCGCCTTGGACTTATTTTTTTGGAGGCCGAGGGCGTGGGTCTGCCGGCGTTTCGGGAGGCGATCGAATTCCCCAATCCCGACTTTGCCGCGTTGGCTCGCGCCTGTGGGGGCCACGGATTCAAAGCCGGGCATCCGGACGAGTTGCGCGGCGCCATCGCCGAAGCCTTGGCAGTCGACGGACCCGCGATCGTCGATTGCGTGGTCGTGGCCGACGAGTTGCCCAACATGCCCCACCTCGACCTCGGCCTCGCCAAAAACTACGCCATTGCGAAGATCAAGGAAGCCGTGATCGCCGCCACCGGACGGTAGGAGGGGCGGCAGACTGCCGTTCTATGTCGTTTACCGCAAACGCGCGATCGACGACATTAAGGAGATGGCGACATGGATAGGCGCGCTTTTGTGGGTTTGACGGCTGCGGCGGCGGCAAATTCGCTTCTGGCACGTGCCGCGTTCGCACAGGCCGCAGTGAAAGCAAAAAATGTCGTGCTGGTGCACGGTCTTTTTGCCGATGGCTCGAGCTGGTCCGAAGTGATTCCGCGATTGCAAGCCGCGGGGCTTAGCGTGACCTCTGTGCAAAACCCCCTGAGGACGCTCCCCGACGCAGTCGATGCGGCGCTGCGCGTGGTCGAACGACAGAATGGCCCGACGGTTCTAGCCGGGCATTCATTTTCAGGGATGATCGTCACCGATGCCGGTGTGCATCCGAACGTCTCCGCGGTCGTCTATGTGGCGGCGCGCGCGCCGGACGCCGGCGAGGACTACACGGCCTTGGCGAAGACTTTTCCCACGCCGCCGGCTTCAGCCGGCATCGTATTCGATGGCGATGAAGGACGTCTGAGCGAGGAGGCTTTCCTGCGTGATTTCGCGGGCGACTTGCCGGCAGCGAAGGCAAGGGCGCTCTTCGCCGTGCAGTGGCCGTTTCATAAGGCCCTGCTCACCGGCAAAACCACGCACGCGGCATGGCGGTCAAAGCCGAGCTGGTACGCCGTGTCCACGGAGGATCGGACCATCAATCCCGATCTCCAGCGCTTCATGGCGAAGCGCATGGGCGCCAAGACGATCGAACTCAAGGCGAGTCACGTTTCGCTGATATCGCAGCCTGAGACGATTGCGAATCTGATTCGGGAAGCGGCCGGTTGATACGGGTCACAGTCGCGGAACAAGCAAAGTGCCTGCATGAAATTCGGCATCGTCACCCAACGCGTTGGGCTGCATTGGGACCATACCAAAGTCGCTGCTCGGCGACCGCAATGGACCAATCGCCAAAATGCCTCCTACCAAGCATTCTCTTTGGTAGACCCAGCGAGGCATTCGGCCTCGCGGGTGGATGCCGCGACCTTTCGGACGATGGTGTCTGTTGGAACCACTTGAAGAGGGCTTCCTCTAACCTTGCGAGGCAAACCGTCATGTCAAAATTTGCGAACGTCGTCACCATCGAGGTTGAACCGGGGCGGAGAGATCAGGTCGTAGCGCAGCTCCTGGCGCACAAGGCGCGCTTGAAAGATGAACCGGGCACCCTGCAATTCGAAATCCTGCTGCCGAAAGACGAGGACACGAAAGTCCGCGTGTACGAAATGTACCGCGACGCCCCCGCATTCGCGGTGCATCTGAACGGGCCGTCGCTGGCGCAATGGAAAGACGACACTGCTGGAATGGTGGTGAAGCTTCAGGGCGTGCGGTGCGCAGTCGTGGAATAGTCCGTCCACCGACGTGCGACGACGGCATACTCGCCTCTGTCATCTATCGCGTTCGCGCACACCGCGCCGCAGACGACCGCAGGAGTGACCGCAATGAACACCCCGACATATGACAAGAGCATCAGTGCCCTCGTAGTGGTCGATCCCTACAATGACTTTATCTCCGAAGGCGGCAAGATCTGGCCGCGCATCAAAGCCGTCGCTGAGGCAAATAATTGCGTTCCCAACATGCTGAAGGTCCTCAATGCCGCGCGCGCAGCGAAGCTTCGCGTCTTCTACGCCATGCATCATCGGTATCGCCCCGGCGACTACGAAACGTGGACCTACATCGCGCCCATTCAACGGGGCGCGTGGCAGCACAAGAGCTTCGAATACGGCACATGGGGTGGCGAGTTCCGTGCCGAATTCCTGCCGGCGCCGGGTGAGATTGTCGCACAGGAACACTGGTGTTCCAGCGGCTTTGCCAACACCGACTTGGACGTGCAGCTCAAGAGACACGGCATCCATAAGCTCATCGTCATCGGACTGATCGCGCATACCTGCATCGAAGCGACCGTGCGGTTTGCCGCCGAACTCGGCTATGACGTCACCGTCGTCAAGGATGCGACGGCGGACTACTCGGACGAGATGATGCATGCCGCCCTCGACATCAATATTCCGAACTACGCGAATGCGGTCGTAACGACCGGTCAGATCGTCGCGTCGATCTCGGCTGAAAACGCGACGGAGGCGGTACACGCTCAATCCGGCCGATAGTCTCAAATCACGTTGCAGAGGAAGCTGTGACACTGGTGAATCCGGCAGTTAACCGAGGAGCAGCCCCTGTGAGCAATTCAAGTCGTCGCTTGATCCGTCTCTTCGCCTTCACGCTATTTCTTCCCCTCCTCGCGACCACCTCCTGGGCCCAGGAGCGCCCGACGGCTGCCGTGCGGCTGTCGAAGACCTACGGGCTCGATTCGTTCGGTCAAATCGAGAAAATCCGCTTCACCTTCAACGCCGAACTCCCCGGCGCGAAGCTTGCGCGCAGCTGGGAATTCGAACCCAAGACCGACCAGGTCAGCTACGAAGGCAAAGATAAGGACGGCAAGCCGGTGAAGGTGACGTACAACCGTTCGCGGTTGGCGAGCGAATCCGATGCGGTGAAGAATGAAATCGAGCCCGCTTTCACCAATGACGAATATTGGTTGTTCTTCCCGCTGCATGTTTCCTGGGACGGCAGCGCCAAGGTCATCGACGAGGGCGCGCAAAAACTGCCGCTGGGAGAGGGCTCGGCCGAACGGATCGTGGTGAAATATCCCTCCGAAGGCGGCTATGCCCCCGGCGATACCTGGGAGCTCTATGTCGACGCCGAGCATCAGGTCAAGGAGATGGTCTATCACGGCGGCGCGCCGGGCCTGCAAAAAAGACCCAAGCTCCTGGTCGCGACGTGGGCAGGTTACAAGAAGGCCGGGCCGCTCCTTATCTCGACCGATCACAGCGGCACGCTGGACGGCAAGCCGTTTCGACTCTTCTTTTCCGACGTGGCAGTCAAGGTGACGGGCTCGGACGACTGGTTCGACGCGCAATAAAGCATGATGCCCAAAAAGCCTGCCCCGCACTTGATGCGGGGTGGGAACCGCTTTCCCGCCTGCGCGAAGCCCCGGGCACGGTTTCATCGTTGGGCTTGACGCTTCGGCAGGTCGGAAAACATCATGCTCCGGGAACATGCCAAAGCGGGATGGAGATTCGAAGAAAAAGCCATTACGCTTTAGAAGCAACGTGACAAACCAAATGGCGTATTTCGTCAGGAGGCTCAAATGGACGCAACTCGACGTGCTCTCTTAGGCGCTGCCGCGATGGGCGCTGCCGGATTGGCGCTGGTGCAGAACGCGGCCGGAGCAGAGGCAAGCGACGCGGGCAAGCCGGGCGACGGCGGCGTTGGCCGCAATGCGGTGCAGCTTCCGCCCGGCGCCAAGGTCGCATCCCACAACCCCAAAGACATCCAGGCGATGCCAGAATTCAAATATGCGCTCGATGGCAACGTTCCGAAAATCACCTCTGGCGGATGGGCAAAGGAATCGACCCTCCATCAACTGCCGGTAAGCACCGGGCTCGCGGGCGTTCACATGTTCCTCAACCCGGGCGCATCGCGCGAGCTGCATTGGCACGCCATCGCGGCCGAGTGGGCCTTCGTCATCGACGGCCAGTGTCAAACAATGGTGCTCGAACCCTCCGGCGCGAGCGAGATCAACAACTTCCAGCCGGGCGATCTTTGGTACTTTGAAAAAGGCCACGGTCATTCGATCCAAACCATCGGCGACAAGCCTTGCCACTTCATCCTGTCCTTCAACAATGGCGCGTTCTCCGAGCACGGCACCTTTTCGATCACCGACTGGATCGACGTGACGCCGAAAGACATACTGGCGGCCAATTTCAATCTACCGAAGGACCTGTTCGACGCTTTCCCCAAGGGAGAGACTTACATTCAGGCAGGGCCGATCGTGCCGGTGTCGCAAGCCCTCGAGGCGCCCTGGCCGAAGGAGTCGACCCACAAATTCAGGCTGCTGAAAGACCCGAGGGCGGTACGCGACTTCGACGGCGGCACCTTCCGCATCGCCAGCGTCGACGAGTTCCCGGCCTCCCACAACATGACCGGCGGCTTGATGATTATTGACAAAGGAAAGCAGCGCAATCTGCATTGGCACACCAATGCCAACGAATTCCATTATTATCTGCGCGGCAAGGGGCAGGTCGCTATCTTCGGATCGGGCGGGCGCAGCAAGCTCACCGACGTGCAGACGGGCGACGCCGTGTATATCCCCGCCGGTTACGGGCACGCGATCAAGAATGTCGGCGACGAGCCGCTTGAAATCGTGCAAACCTGGGACAACGGCAAATTCGAGGAGATCGACCTCGATCACTGGGTGCGGGCAAGCCCAAATTATCTGCTGTCGAACAATTTTGTCGGCGTGCCCGAATCGACGATCAGCAAGATGAAACAGACCTGACAGGATCACCGCGCTTCTCCTGGCCGGTCCTTAACATCCCGTGATGTGATGGCTCCTCGCAGTCGTTCCTTTGCCGCGGCGGCGGCGATCGTCGCGCTCGTTTCACTCCCGTGCGCCAGCGCTGCGGTTGCGCAAGGCGTCCCGCCGCCGGCGGTCACCGTGCGGCCGGTGGCGAGCCGGCAAGTCACGGCAACGAGCGACTTCATCGGCCGCGTGACGGCGGTGGACAAGGTCGACGTCGTCGCCCGGATCGTCGGCTTCATCCAGGAACGCAATTTCACCGAGGGCCAAAACGTCAAGGCCGGCGACCTGCTGTTCCGCATCGAGCAGGACACCTACAAGGCGGCGGTCGACCAGCAGAAGGCCAGTGTCGCCAGGGCCAAGGCGACCGAGGTCAACGCCAAAGTACAGCTGCAGCGCGCCCTGGAGCTGGTCAAAAACCGCGACACGCCGCAGTCAACGGTCGACCAGCGCACCGCCGACGAGGACGCCGCGCAGGCCGATATCCTTCAGGCGCAGGCGCAGCTCGAGCAGGCGCAAATCAACCTCGGCTATACGGAGATCCGCTCACCCATCGACGGCCGCATCGGGCTTGCCAATTTCACGGTGGGCAACCTGGTGCAGCCGTCGTCGGGAACGCTGGCGACGATCGTCAGCCAGGATCCGATCTACGTGACCTTTCAGGTGAGCGAGCGCGACCTCCTCGCTTACAAAAGCCGGGTGGCGGCATCGGCCAGCAAGAATCCGCACGTGACCATCCACGTGAGGCTGCCCAACGGCAGCGAGTATCCGCACCCCGGCGTCACCAATTTCAGTGATGTCAAGGTCGACACCACGACCGACACGGTAACGATTCGCGCGACGCTGCCGAATCCCGACGGGATTTTGATCCAGGGCGGCGTCGTCGCGGTCATCACGGAACGGGGCCCGCCGACGTCGGCGCTGGTGGTCCCCCTGGCCGCGGTCCAGCTCGACCAGGCCGGCCGCTACGTCCTGGTGGTCGACGCGGCGAAAAAGGTCGAGCAGCGGCGGGTGACGACCGGGGTCGAGCAGGGCCGGGACGTGGTGGTGACGAACGGCCTCAAAGAAGGGGAGCTGATCATCGTCGAGGGCATCCAGAAGGTGCGGCCCGGCCAGGTCGTGGCGGCGACCATCGCGCCGGAAAACTGAACACCGATGTTCTCCGGCATCTTCATCGATCGGCCGAGGTTTGCGATCGTCATCGCGATCGTGGTCACGCTGGCC